>RFNV01000327.1 GCA_009927005.1 Pseudomonadota bacterium | reverse complement strand
TCTTTCAAGCCTTTTTCAAGCAAATTCAAAAAAATGAGGAAAGCCTTTTGGGAAAGGATCCAAAGCTAGAGCTTCATCCCGACCTTTTGAAGCAACTAGAGATCCTCCGCAAAGAGGGCTCAGACGAGCTTTTTTCGTTTGTCACTGCTTTCAGCAATACACCCGAGTTTGATTATTGGCTTCATCCTCTTCTTGCCAATTATTTTCGCAAAGCCATCGCTGACCCCGCTCTTTCTCTGAAACCAGGGGAAGGCATTACTTCGGCCCAAGCACAGGATCTGGGTCGAACGTTTCAAAAAATACTCCAAGGAGCCCAAACGCCTGGGGACATCAAAGGACCAAGCCTCGTTGATCCTCTAGAAACCCAAGGCAGAATCCAATCTGGCAAAGTCGCCACTCCGGTGATTTCTGATTTGTTAAACCCAGACTTAGAAAAACTGGCTGCCCGACTTCGCAACCCCGATGCAAGAAAGACCGACGCGGCCTTACAGGAAACTGCGCAACTTATCGCTCGAGCGCTCAATGACCAAGCGGCGGGTACCAACGAGAACTCTTCGCCTGAGTTTTTAGCTTTAAGAGAGGCTGCCAAAAAAGCTCTCTCTCTTCTTTCAAAGGACAATATGAGCTCGGCGCCAGCGACTGCCACCGAGCTCGTTGGAGAAGACGCTCGAAAAAGAAACGATACGGATCGACTCGTCTTAGATCCCTTGCGCCTTAAATTGGAGTCAGAACTTTCAGATCACAAATATCCAGTTTCTATGAAAGCCATTGATGCTGTCTCAGCTTATCCAGATTCTTTGAAGGAACTCATTCAATCCATTACCAGAAGACTTGAGCCCTCAAGCATCAGTCGAGCAGCTCAGGGAAATCTCGAAGACTTTTTGCAAACGGGAGAAACGCAACACCTCTTTGATCTCTTGTTTAAAAATCGAGGGGCTTTTGAAGGGGCACTGGGATATCTCCGACAGGCCCAGGAAGCCTCCAAGGGAGATCAAGCGCTTATGCGGGCTACGAGTCTTCTTTCAGAGCTAAGCGATAAGTCTTTTAAGCCCTCAGAAAAATGGGCTGAGGAATACCCTTATACCCGTCATCTGTTAAAGGACGCGATCGCAAGGCTAGCTCAGGATCCGTCGAGATTAAAATACAGAGATGCTCATCTGCTCGCGTTGCGGCTCCTCGATGAAATGGGGCTTGAAGGGGTCACGGACCGCGACACAAAGGCCTTTAACTCCTATCAGCCAGAGCAGTTGTATCAAGAGCTAAAAGCGGAACAATCTGCTTTGGTCTTAGCTTGTGGGGACTCAACTGACCCGAAACACTGCATTCAGAAGCTTGAACGCTCTTTGATGGATCGGGCGCATGCTTTTGTAGGGAAGCGAACGGGCCTGCCTTCAGAAGTTCGAAAAGGCCTTTTGGAGAGCTTTCCCTCGGATTCACACTTGCGCCGATATGCGCACCTACGGAATGGAAGTCCGCTTCGCCAAGCCGCTCTGTTTTCGGGCAGACAACGTGCAGATGAAATTGCCGCCAATCAATCATCCGACATTCCAGTTAATGAACGGAATCAACGAGTATTTGGTGTCGACAGCGAAAATGCGGATGCCAGATCCGTCACAAAGCATCTTCCTCAACTTTTGAGCTCCAGAAGGGAAGCCGCCAAAGAAAGTGCTGAGCTTGCTGAAAAAATGTCTGCGGTTTTTTCGATGGCTGCTCTCGATCTTACCGATGGAGACCCAGAGCGAAATGCACAACTCGAAAGCTTTTACCGTTGCCTTTCGCTAAAACTTGCAGAGCAAGCTAGCGGTTATAACAACTCTTTAGCTATCCGGGCTCTGGCCTTGTGGTACTCCTCACCCAGCGCCCCCGGGGGGGCAGCCCGTTTAAAAATAGCTGCCAACCAGCTCGAATGCGCTTTGCCGGAAGATCTCGAAGAAGTGTTTTCACCCCCAGCACCACTTTCTCAAGAAAGCGAAAGAGCACTTCGGGAAAATGCTGATCGGCTGGCAACGCTGGATCAGAAAGAAAGGAAGCTCCATTCCTCTAAGCTAGCTGAACAAGGCCTCATCGAGCTGGAACACTTGCGCCGCTTGGAATTAGATCTTCAAAGGGAGGAGGCCCTTTTTGGAGCATCCAGCAATCCAGTCGTTCAAGAACTTCAAAAAAGAAGAGAAGCTGCCATCAAAAAACTAAAGGAGCTTGGATTGTCCGAGGCTCTCGACAACCCGGAAGTAAAAAAACTGCTTTCGGCTCCACGTGAAAGCTCGCTATTAACCAAAAAGGATTTGGAATTGCTCGAACGAGAAAACAAACTTCTCTACGACTCAAACACTAATTCATTTTTAATCACCCCAGAGACGATTATCGATGAAAAACTTATTGCTGGCTTGGCTCGTGCCCAAGGAATCCACCTGCGCTATCTCGGGCCAGGGCAAACGGAGGAAATCTTTTTGCTAAACGGCGGAAACCCACGCTCCCTGCTGAGCCTGATGGCCCATCAAGCCTCAACTCTTGGAATTTCCATGCTCTCGACCCCCTCAAGCTGGGATGAAATCCATAAATTAGATTCTGCTAATCCCGACGGAAAGCCAGTTCCCAAATGGTTCCCGTTCACTGGTTCAACTTCAGCGCGCCTGATTGAGAAAAATGGCGTTCTTTCTCCCGATTTTTCTGCAACTGAAAAGCTAGGAGAGGAAGCTCGCAATAAAATGCAGGCGCTCATTCAATCAAGAACAGATGCCCACACGGCTGCCAGCAAGTATGGCGGTCTGGGGCACTCTGCGAAATCTTATTTCGGGGCGATGCTTGGCTATGATCCCGGAAAAACAAGCGAGAGCCAAGAACTCCAGAAGGCCTACAACCGCTATGCGGAACTTCGTTCTGCTTTTGGAGCGATTGGGATAGTGCCGATCGGTGGCTCCCAACTAACCACGGAAAGATTTAATAAAAATGAACTTCAGATGATGCGGGATTATCTTCATCAAGAGGAAGAGGCAATTCATCAGTTTTTGACGAACGTTGAGACAATTCATCAAATCTCTGAGATGGCTTTAACGGCTGCGATGCCCGTGGGCCCTCTGCTTGCCCTCGAAGGAAAGTTAGCTCAAATCGCTGCGGGTACGGGGAAAGTAGCTTTGGCCGCTCGACAAGCCTTACGCGCAACCCGACTTGCTATCCAGCTCCGCAATTCCACTCGGAGCGGAATGAAAACCGCTGCTTGGTTTGAAGGCATTTCAATGGCGGCCGACAGTGGCCTGTCTTTGTTGCCCGATAGTACTCGGGCCCTGGTCGAAGAAAGAATCGATCGCGCAAAGAAGGGCGGCCTTGGAGAAGACTGGAGAAAACACCCGGAAAATCCTGCGTTTGACTCCAAGTGGGGAGCGCTTGATCCAAAAACGGGCCAACCCACAGATCCCAAGCTGCGAAAAGAGTTTCTGCAAGCGATGCTCGAGTTTAATTTAGAGGAATCGATGGATATCGACGGCGATGGAGTGATCGATGAACTTCAGGGCGAAGGGGGAACCCCAGTTCCTTTCGCCAAGAGAAAAACTTTTTTGTCTGCACTCTCCAATCCTCACCACCTTCAGGGATTTTCGGACAGCGCTGCTTTTTTTAGAAACCTAGGCATGGCCAAGGCTCTGCCCGTGCCACGCTGGATCTCACTGCCCACCGAGATGGCACTCGCTGGGGCGTTTCAAGAAGCCAGCCGATCACAAGACTCGCTTCGCTGGGAAGCTAAGCAAACCGGAAAAGAACCTGGCTCTCCGTTAGAACGAGTCGCACACTCCCTTGGAGCAAATTTGGTTGAGGGTGGTCGCTTTGGTCTCTCCGGAAGTGTTTCCAACGCTGCCCTAACCCAGATGGTTGGAGGAAAACGTTCCGGTTTCAACACATTTTTAGGGGCGGCGCTTTTTGTCGGGGTCGATACGGCTACTAAGGCAGCGGTCAATCAAGTTCAGTATGGGCAAACGGGATTTGAGCGCGGGAACTGGGAGGAGTTTCTAAAAGATCTGATCAAGGAAAATGCAGTCACTGCTTATATCGGGATGGGCATTGCGCAATCGGGTCTTGAAAGAAGAATTCATCGCGATCTCAAGGCTACGTATTTAGCGGGCGGAGAGCCCGCGCTTCGAAAAGCTCTTGAGCAAAAAGGGAAACCTCAGGGTTCTCAAGAACAGTACGTACAGACCATTCTTTCCTCAGTCAGCCCACAAGAATTTTCCGCAGCTTCTCCGAGTATCCAACGAGCACACCTGGATCTTTTGGAGTCCAGAATCATAGAGGGAAATCAACGCTTCGAAGAGGCCCAAAAATCGGCTTTTAGATCTGGTCAGGAAATTATCACTCCAGCAGAAGCTCGTCGAGTGAGCCAAATCAATCGCGAGCTAATACGTCTTTTTAGAGAGGGCAGCTGGAATCGGGCGAATGAGATTGCACAATTAACCGAAGAACAGGCCCAGATTTTTTCGAAAGCGACCACGGCCCTCGAACAGAGCCAGAAAAAAATAATGTTAGAAGAAGCTCGATTGGCGATGGAAGCTGCAAGTGCCGACCCGGCGACACAATTAGAGTTTGAGCGAAAGAGTCGGCAGCTGAAGGCGCATTATGAAATGGTAAACAATCTAACTGAAGCTGCCGCTCGAATGGCTCCCCTGCGACTTTTGGCCGAGCCCGTTGAGACGATTGCAGCCATCAGCGATCCGAAATCTCGATTAGCTGAAACCCATTTTGAAGACAGACCTGCGGCTTTGGCAGCGCTTAAGCGCTACCAGAAATCGGTTGGACAAAACGCATGGGAAACTCTCACTCGCTTTGGTGGCTGGCTAGCTGAGGAACATGTCGCCCCCGACCTAAGACGAAGTGACTCGGGTCAAGGGGGTCTTAGGGAACTGACTTTGGGTGGAAAGCCCTCCAACAGTGGGATCATGGGTCGCGAGCAGCGAGCCGCCGCTGAATTTGTCGAGCGTGTATTTAGAGACAAGAAGACTTCACTCTCAGAGAAGCGAGAACTTCTAGGAATTATCCTCGAACTGGATCCCGTTAAAGCTGATGCGCTCGCCAGAAGCTTACCCGCAGGGGAAAAAACCAAGTGAGGTTGTTTTTTTTCATTGGCGCTTTTTTCCTTCTCGTTTCTTGTACCCAAAAGGAACACCCTCGATTTATGTTTCAAAACGGCGTTGGCCTCAACTTAGAAGCTGCCGGCTGCTCTATTTTGGATCTCGGCGGCGCTGGAAGAATGTGTGAGCGTGTTCGCACTGAAAACCCTGATCTCTTTTTTCAAGTGGGCCCTGCCTTCTCT
The DNA here is from genome assembly GCA_009927005.1 of Pseudomonadota bacterium. Classification (GTDB taxonomy): domain Bacteria; phylum Bdellovibrionota; class FAC87; order UBA2466; family UBA2466; genus RFNO01. Next base: position 12,116 of record RFNV01000327.1, on the reverse strand, counting down.
TTTCTCATCCCCAAAGAGGTGTCTTCTGAAAAACGAGACTTGCTACGGCAAGCTCTTATAAAAGTATGGAACTCGTCTGGAGTTAAGCTCTACTCGGTCGACTCGCTGGATCTTTCCCCTAGCTTGGAATCCTTTTTAAAAATTACGGAGTCCAAAAAGTTTTCGCTTCTCTCAACCAATATCAGAGACAAAAAGGGATCGGCCCTTTTCCTTGTATCAAAGCTGAACTGGAACAAACACGCATTTGTTTTTTTAAGCTTCACGGGTCCAAAAGAACCAACCGAGTCGATTGACTGGCGTGCGATTTCATTTAAAGGAGCGCTCAATGACCTAGGGTCGCTCTTGAGCGAAAACGCTTCCGCCCAGCTGCTCATTCTGGGCTCCTTGAGCCCTTCTCAACGTGAGGAATTGGCCACGGCCCTTGGGCGAAAGGCCTATTTCGTGGGCGGCACTCTCGAAGAGGAGAACTCCACCGAGTGGATGCCCATTAGCTCCGGCTCTTTTTGGGCCAAAGCAGTCGACTTAGGACGGGGCATAGGAACCATTCAATGGAACAGTGCGGCCTCTGGGGCGCTTGGTTCTCAGTTTTCGTCGAAGGGCCTAAGAAAAGACCTCGACGCAGCCAATCAGTGCACAAAAGTCGTCAATGAAGTCTTAGGCTCTTCGCGCTGACCCGCTTTCGGGTTACAATTTTATTTTGAATTCACAAGGAGACAGTATGAGACGGCTTTCCGGTTTTGTTGGTTTGGTGGCTTTGGTGCTTTCCTTTTCGTTGTTGGTTCAGGCTGAGGCCCGCCCAACCTCCCGATCGAGAAGTAGAGCTCCTGAAAAATCGACAGGAAGAGAATCAGAAAAAGAGCGCTCCAAAAAAGCTGTCGATGAACATGGCCGTCCTTGTGAGGGAGCTTGCAAGGCAATCTCCTCGGGGAGAGGAACGGAAAGTCGACCCCAAGAAGAAAGAAAAGCAGATAAAGAAGCGGCCATTATTGAAGCTTCTGTAAAGAGCATTAAAGATGCAAAAATTGAAAAAGAAGTTCGCGCGACTCTAGAAAACCAAGTAAAAGATCTCGACGCGAATGCAAAGGAAGGTCTTCTTTTCCGTGAAGAAATGCTCGCAAAATCTCGTTCCTCAGATTCCGCTCAAACTCGAAAAGAAGTTGAGAAAAGAGGCGAAGTTGGATTTTTCCTAACCAGCCTCGTGGGTCGCTTAAAAGATAATGTGAAAGAACAGCTGGAAACCTTAAAGAAGCTGGTTTGTGCTTCCGAATGTGGACACCGAGGCATGGGCAAATCTTGTCGAGTGGTGGCTCAGCTTGCACAAAAACTAAGTGGCGCAGCGATTCCCGCTGGTGTGACAGCAATTTCAGGTTTTGCTGTTTCAGAAGTGTTAAAAGATGATGGAAGCTCCAAGATTAAAGTCGATGTGTCTTTCGATGGAACAGAGCAAATCAAGTCGCTAGAGCTCGACAATAAAGAGCAAGCAGAAGAAAAAGTTGCTCAGAATAAAGACAGCAAATAAGTTCTCAAATGCGAAAATTCGCAGTTTTACTGGGGCTCGGATTAGCAAGTTTTTTGCTGGCCGAGCCCTCTGTTTTTTCATCCTGCCCCAAAGTTTATAGCCACCTCAGAAGAGGGGAACTCCTCAATGGTGGGTTTGCAGTCGGCATTTCGGTCGAGGAAATGCAGGGAATTGCAAACTCTCTCTCCACCCCCGGACTAGCGATTGGCCCACTCCCTGGAAAATCTTTTGAGCAAGTGCTTATCAACGCTAGCTACCGAAAGTCTTTTTGGGAAAAAATAGGAGTCGTCATTAGAGATATTGCAGGCTCTCATCTTTTGAATGACGGAAATCACCGGGTCGCTTACCTCATCGCTCAGAGGCTTATCGAGAGAAATGGCATTGTGAGAAATCCTAGTAACAGTGATGACCAAATTTACGACATTATTTCTAAAGTTGGGCGAAAAGCTGACGGATATCGAACGCCAGAAGAGATCGCTCAGAAGCTCCGGGGCTATTAGTCTTTTTTGGTAGGAATTTCTTGAGTGCCAAGGCCGTCATAAAGAACTGAACGTACAGTCCACTCTTTCATTTTGGTTTCATACTCTGCCGGAGATTCCATAAAGATGGTTTCCCAGGGACAAATCTTTGCGCAGGCTTCACATCCGATGCATCGGTCTTGATCTACCTCTACCACTCGCATGAAATCTGGGTGTTCAACTCCAGGAACTTGCTCAATGCAGTCGACGGGACAAACAGGAATACAAGCATGACATCCCGTACAGCCTCTTTGATCGATCACAGCATAGTGACGAGGGGCTTTTTTTCTTTCGGCTTTTCCCAGTCCTGGATTGTCAGCTTTCTTTTGAAACATATAGTCATTATAGACTTTGGCCATACAGGCCGCAAGGGGCTGAAAGCCAGATCTGAGGCCGGCTTAAGGCCCAGGGATCAAGGGTTTTCGGGTACTGGGTGGAGTGCCCCCAGGCAAATACTCTTTTGGGGTCCATATCGAGCCATTTTCCCCAAAAGTCTCGCTCAGTTTCGGAAAATGGGGTCCGGGAACAATCCAAACTAAAAAATCGGAACCGGGCCAGATCCCCAGGACCTGGCAGGGGTCTTTCCGTGGCGCAGGAATGGATTCCAAAGACTGTTTTTGGCATTTCTTGATGAAGCTTCTCCAAAAGTAAAGCCGTACCTTTTGGTGTACCTTTTGGTGGCCAGTAGGGCTCGTCAATTTGTAGCCAGAGTTCCCCTAAAAAAGCGCCCTGGCGGAGCTGTTTGGAAATACCCAGGACCAGCTTTTCCCACTGAGGAACTATTTCGTCATAGGGCAAAGAAAGCGCTCGAGAAACCGTATAGGGTCCGGCGATTTGAATCTTAAAACGAGGGCTTTCACAGAATTCATTTTGAAAGGCCTCTAAAGCAATCGATGCTTTTTCATCCCAATGCCCTAACTCAAAGCCCCTTAAGACTTGGCCAATCATGTCTTCTTGGGGATTTAGTTCCGGAAGCTGTGGCAAAAAGGGAAGGTGAGGAGAATTGTCTTTTACAAACCGAATGGCTTTTTCAACAGATTGAAACGGAAGACTCCCCACAAAAAAGGGAAGATTCATGTGAGCCGCTTCCGCTGAAAGTGTTTTTGAAACTCTTCTACGAAAACTTGTTTCACTTCGTTAAAGCTAGGACAGTTTTCTGTCAGCTCTTCTTTAATCGACGTCATGACTGCGCCCGAAAAACCGCAGGGACTTATTTCATGAAACCCGGAGAGGTCGTTTTCAACATTAAGAGCAATCCCGTGAAGAGTCACCCACCCCTTGAGCGCCACTCCAATGCTCGCGATTTTCTTACTTTGGTTCTTCACCCACACTCCGGTTGCCCCCTCTTTTCTTTCCCCAACAATTCCCCAATGGGCGAGTGTATCAATCACTACTTGCTCGAGCGTCCTTAAATAAAACCCAATATCTCTTTCGCCTTCTTTGAGAGACAAAATCGGGTACGCAACTAGTTGGCCTGGATTATGAAAAGTAGCTTCTCCTCCTCGCTCTATGACAAAGGACGGAGAGGGGCGGGCCGGCATCTCCTTACTCTTTCTTCCAAAAGTAAAAACTCGCGGGTGCTCAACTAAATACAGCCTATCTGGAAAGAATGGGTTTTTTCTCTTTTCCAAAACTGTCTGCTTTTGGATTTCATAAGCTCGGGGATATTCACAAAGTCCCAAGTCTACAATTTCCATTCCGAGGTCCATAAAGACTTCTTTTACCCTCTCTTTGGCTTAAAGACGTGAATGGCTTTTGAAAAAGCAAGTTCAACGGCTTCCGGGAAAGCTTCGGGAAGGGTGGGGTGCGTATGGATAGTTCGCACCAAGTCTTCAGCTGTAGCTCCCATTTCGATAGCAAGCGTTGCTTCGGCAATGAGATTGGATGCTTCGGGGCCAACGATGTGAACACCAATCACCGTTTCATTTTTTTCATTGATAAGAACTTTTAAAAATCCATGTCCTTCATTTGTGCTGAGCGCTCTGCCATTAGCACCAAAGGGGAATTTCCCCACTTTATAAGGAATACCCTTTTCCTTGGCTTCTTTTTCAGTAAGCCCGGCCGTTGCAATTTCGGGATCTACAAAAACCGCCCAAGGCACTGTCTTGTAGTCTTTGAATGCTTTTTCACCGCAAATATTTGCAGCTACGAGAAGTCCATCTTGCGTTGCTCGGTGAGCGAGCTGGGGAGCGCCGGTCACATCACCAATCGCCCAGACGCCTGGAACATTTGTCTTTCCTTGATTGTCAGTGGGAATATTTCCTCGGGAATCGGTTTTTACCCCGATTTTTTCAAGCCCTAGTCCATCTGAGTTGGGTTTCCTTCCCACAGAAACCAAGATGGCATCGGCTTCGAGTGTTTTCTTACCGTCTTTTGTCTCCACTTCTAAGTGAAGAAGGCTTTCTTTGGCCGGATCTTTTTCCTTCAGCCCCACCGCTTTGGTGCTGGTGAGAACCGTCATTCCCAGCTCCCGCATTTTCTTCTCAACCACCTGGACCAGTTCTTTTTCAACGGTTGCTAAAAGCTGATCAAGCGCTTCCACGATTGTGACTTTTGATCCAAGCTTTGCGTAGGCCATTCCAATTTCTAATCCAATGAATCCACCGCCAATCACGAGGAACTGTTTGGGGAGTTTCTTAAGATCAAGTGCCTGAGTAGAATCCAACACGTTCTTCCCATTGAATTTCAAAATGGGGATTTCCACCACTCGAGACCCCGTAGCAATCACAATGTCTTTGGCAGTGATGGTTTCTTTTCCGGAAGCCCCTGTGATCTCAAGCGTGTGCGCATCTTTAAAGACAGCGTTTCCTGAAATGGCAGTCACTGCATTCATTTTGAGAAGGCCTGAAACCCCTTGAGTCAGTTGTTTTACAACTCCGCCTTTCCAAGCTTGCATTTTTTCCATGTCGAGCTTGGGAGCAGAAGTCTGAATGCCCATCTCATCGAGGTGCTTTAATTTATTAAACTGGCTTGAAGCGTGAATAAGCGCTTTTGAGGGAATGCAGCCTACATTTAAGCAAACACCGCCCCACTTATCTTTTTCAATAATCGCTACTTTTTTTCCTTCTTGGGCGAGTCGGATAGCACAGGGATAGCCGCCGGGACCTGCCCCAATGACAATCGCATCAAATGTTTTCATGCAAACACCAGTCTTGTGGGTTCAGAGAGAAAGAAGACCATCCGATTCATAAAGCGAGCAGCATCGGCCCCATCAACAACTCGGTGATCTACCGAGAGTGACAAGAACATCATGTCCGCAATGGCAATTTGGTCACCCTTTACAACAGGGCGTTTTCGAATGGCATTCACTCCCAAAATTGCGACTTCAGGATGGTTAATCACCGGAGTTGCAAAAACCCCTCCGATAGATCCTGCGTTAGTAATTGTGAACGTTCCGCCTTTTAAGTCGTCTAGAGCTACTTTTCCTGTACGTGCTTTTTCAGCAAGCACCGAAATTTCACTGGCGAGTTGCCAAATGTTTTTCTGATCGGCGTTTTTAATCACAGGAACAATGAGGCCATTTGGCGTGTCGGTAGCAATCCCGATGTTGTAATCCCCTTTAAGAACGATTTGTTCTTTTTCATCATCCAAACTTGAATTCAAATAAGGGAATTCCTGTAAACAGGGAATGAGGGCTTTAATAATGAAAGGAAGATAGCTTAGCTTTACCTCTCGGCGTTTTGCTTCCTCGAGAACTGAAGCTCTCAGGGCCACGACTGCCGACATGTCCACTTCTTCTACGTAAGTGAAATGCGCGGCTGTGCGCTTTGAGTGTTGCATCGCCTCGGCAATTTTCTTGCGAACGCCTCGAAGAGGAATGGTTTGAAGAGCCCCACGCTGAGGAGCAGGCACCGTTTGGAATGTGTGGGGCACAACTGAAGTGCTGCTAACCGCAGTATGAGACGGTCTGGGCGCTGCTGCTTCTTGCCCTGAGGCTGCCATCTGTACATCTTCTTTGGTCACTCGCCCGTGGAGGCCAGAGCCTTTGACTGTGCTGATGTCGACATCTAAGTCTCTCGCGAGCTTTCTCGTCGCCGGCGTCGCAAGCACATCAAAAGGTATGGCTTTACTTTCGGCGGTTTCGATTGGTGTGACTTCACGAGATGCTGGTGTCGCGGCTTTGGGCGCGGTCTTTTGAGCCGGTGCAGGAGCAGCCTCCGCTTTTCCTTCTTCTCGAATCACTACGAGAACTTTTCCTACTTCAATTGTCTCGCCTTCTTTTGCAAAAACGGTATCGATAGTTCCTGCAATAGGAGAGGGGATTTCAACCGTGGCTTTGTCGGTCATCACTTCAACCATCGGTTGATCAGCAGCGACTTTTTCGCCTTGTTTTACAATCCACTTAACGATTTCACCTTCGTGAATTCCTTCGCCGATATCAGGTAGTTTAAAGTCCATGGTGTTTCTCCTTAACTAAAAGTTTTTCACTTTTCCAACCGCTAGAGCCACGCGCTCTGGATCAGGAAGATAAATGTGTTCTAACGTATAGGGAAAAGGCGTATCGAGCCCTGTCACTCGAACAATGGGTGCTTCAAGTGACAAAATCGCCTCTTCTGAAATGAGAGCACTAATTTCTGCTCCAAATCCACACGTCTTTTGCGCTTCGTGAACAATGACAACTCTTCCGGTTTTTCGAACAGATTCAAGAATCGTTTCTTCATCCAGCGGCACAAGCGTTCTGACGTCAATCACTTCACAATCAGCTCCCCGGGGCTCGCAGAGTTCCGCTGCCTTTAAGCAAACTGGCACCATCGCGCCCCAAGCGATCAGTGTGACGTCTTTTCCGGGACGTACCACTTGAGCTTTTCCAATTTCAACTGTGTAGGCCTCTTCTGGAACTTCCCCTTTCACCGATCGATACAAGCGCTTCGGTTCCATAAAGAGAACTGGATCGGGATCTCGAATCGCAGCAATCAAAAGCCCTTTGGTGTCGTAGGGGTTTGAGGGAATCACGACTTTGAGCCCCGCGGTGTGTGCAAAGTATGTTTCGCCACTCTGAGAGTGATAGTGTCCGCCTTTAATCCCACCGCCATAGGGGGTGCGAATAACCATCGGACATTTAAATCCACCACCGCTTCGGTAACGAAGCTTGGCCACTTCACTTACAATTTGATCGAATGCAGGAAAAATAAAATCCATGAATTGAATTTCAGGAACTGGCTTCATTCCGTTCACTGCCATTCCGCACGCAAGACCAATGATGCCGCTTTCCGCAAGCGGGGTGTCCATCACTCGTTCTTCCCCGAATTCTTTTTGAAGCCCTTCCGTCGCTCGAAAAACTCCACCGTTTAACCCCACGTCTTCTCCCATCAACACCACTCGGGGATCGAGGGTCATTTCGGTAAGAAGCGCATCTCTGACTGCTTGGACTAATGTTAAATTTGCCATAAAAATTCCTTAAAGTGGGAAGGCCTCACTGGTGTTTTCAAATTTCCCTCGAAGCTCTTGTTCTTTTTGGAGCGCTTCTCGTTGTCTGAGAAGCTGAGCCGTCGGGTGTTCATAGACATCTTCAAAAAGTGTTTCAATGTCTGGTGCAGGTTCTTTTTCTGCCTTTTCTACTGCTTCCGCCAAAATGGCTTTGAGTTCCTTTTCCAGCTCTTCCTGCTTTTTCTGATCCCAAAGCTTTTTCCCTTCAAGATACTGGCGGAACCTCTGAATGGGATCTCGCTTTGCCCAAGCATCAAACATTTTGGAATCTCGATACCGGGTCGGATCATCAGAGGATGAGTGAGGACCCATGCGGAAAGTCACACACTCAATGAGAGTCGGGCCTTCTCCTCTTCGGGCGCGATCCACAGCTTCCTGGGTAGCTGCATAGACTGCCAACACATCATTTCCGTCCACTGCGATTCCGGGCATTCCATAACCAATCGCTTTGTCAGCAATTCTTTCGGCTGCAGTTTGCTTGGAGGTGGGAACGGAAATCGCAAACTGGTTATTGGTACAAATAAACACCGTTGGGGTTTTCATCACGCCAGCAAACGTCAAACCGGTATGAAAATCGTTTTCGGAGGTTCCCCCATCACCAAAGTAAGTAATGGCCACATCTTTTTCTTTTCGCAGTTTTGAAGCAAGCGATGCGCCCACGGCTTGAATCACTTGGGTTGAGATGGGACTTGAAACACTGAACAGACGCAAATCAGAAAAGCTGTAGTGATTTGGCATCTGTCGGCCTTTACAAACATCGCTCGCATTTCCCCAAAGATTACAAAGCATATCGAAGAGACTTGCTCCCCGAGAAATAAAAACACCGGGCTCACGATAGCTGGGAAAAATCCAATCCGTTTGTTTGAGAGCAGCGGTAGTTCCGATTTGAATCGCTTCTTGCCCAAAGGAGGGAACATAAAAGCCGATTCGGCCCTGTCGCTGCAAGAGCATCCCCCGCTCATCATAAAAGCGAGTCATTTGCATTTGACGATACATGCGAAGCAAAACTTCTTTTGAAAGTTTTGGCTCTACCTTTTGATTTGGCCGATTCGCCTCATCTAAAACCCGGAAACAGTCTGCGCGCAGCACCGACGGCGCCTTCGCGTGGCCATTTGAACTGATCTTTTTCTTTTTAGACTTCGAGTGTTTTTCCAGCACGAATTAAACCCTCCAAAAATTTTTCACCTGCTCGATAGGAACTTCTCACCAAAGGCCCCGAAGGACAGCAGAGAAACCCCCGCTTAAGCCCTTCTTCTTCGAGTTCTTTAAAAACAGTGGGATGAATGTACTCTTCAACTGGCAAATGCCAGTCGGTGGGCCTTAAGTATTGCCCCAGAGTCAAAACGGCCACATCGATGGCTCGCAAATCATCCATGGCTTTCAAAATTTCTTCAGGCTTTTCTCCGAGCCCCAGCATAATGGACGACTTGGTATAAACTTTTGGATTTAGTTTTTTTATTTTATCTAACACGTTTAAGGACATTTGGTAGTCGCATCGACCATCACGAACTTTTTTGGTGAGTCTCTCCACTGTCTCAATATTGTGAGCAATCACTTCAGCGCCACAAAACGCAACTCTTTTCAAGGCTGCCTCGTCTTCCAGAAAATCTGGAATCAAAATTTCAACGATTGTTTCGGGCGAAGCCTTTTTAATGGCTTCCACAGTACGAGAGAAATGATCAGCTCCGCCATCCGGAAGATCGTCTCTATCCACTGAAGTCAAAACGACATATTTTAATTTTAAAACCCCAAGCGCTTTAGCGACTTTTTCGGGCTCGTCGTGATCTAACACGCCTTTTGGATTTCCCGTTTTGACATGACAGAATTTACAGCCGCGAGTGCAGGTATCACCCATGAGCATGAGGGTCGCAGTGCCACCGCCCCAGCATTCGGCCATGTTAGGGCATCTCGCTTCTTCACAAACGGTGTGCAATTTTAAACTTTTGACCAGTTCTTTGATCTCAGCAAACGCTTCTCCGCCAGGCGGGCGAATCTTTAACCAATCAGGTTTTTTTGCTGTTTGTAGAACCGGCATAATCCCATGATTTCTAATGGAAAAGGGGCGGTCCGGCAAGAAATGGGTAGGGCCCTCAAACCCCGCGTTCGTTGGGGCCCCAAATCTCTTTGTGGAGCTGAATCTGCATAGTGACGGGTGCTTTGGAATCCAAAATCCAGTTAGCTAATTCCTGAGGTTTTACTTTGCCATGAACCGGCGAATACAAAATATGGCATTTTTCTTCAAGGGAATGGTCCCGACAGACTTTTAAGGCCCAATCGAAATCGGCCTTCGAGGCCACTACAAACTTAAACTGGTCGTGTGGGCGGACTAAGGACAGGTTTTCCCACGCCATGCTTTCGCTTTCCCCGCTGTCAGGGCACTTGATGTCGACCACTTTGACCACGTCCAAAGGCACTTCTTTTATCGAAAAGCTGCCGTTAGTTTCTAGTGAAACAGTATAGCCTTCAGCGAGAAGAGCTCTCATGAGCTCGGTGCTGCCTTTTTGCCCGAGCGGCTCCCCGCCCGTCAGACAGACATACTTGGCTCCGAAACTTTTTACTTTTTCTAGGATCTCAGGAACGCCCATCACCGTTCCTTCCCAATAGGAGTACTTGGTGTCGCACCAAGTACAGCGCAAGTTGCAGGTCGCCGTTCTTACAAACACGGTGGGTTTTCCAGCAAGGAGGCTTTCACCCTGAATGCTAAAAAAGATTTCGTTGATCTTAATCATGAAGAGATAGTTTGTCTGACTATCGCTCGCTGTAATTTCAATTGGTGCTTTTTAAATTCGTGCTCGTTCATAACCCCTTGAACCAGCTTTTCTTCTGCTCGCTTTTTCGCAGCTTGAACACGCGCTTTATCAATGGTTGCAGCGTCTTCTGCTGTTTCAGCCATCACAAGAACTCTGTTTTTTCGAACTTCCGCAAAGCCGTGGCTGATGGCAAACTTTCGCTCTCGGCCGTCTTGCATAAAGGAAAGCGGACCCGTCGTAAGCAGCGTCAAAAGCTCTCGGTGACCTGGAAGAATTTCCAGCTCTCCTAGATGGCCTGGGATTTTCACCCAGTCTGCCTTTGCACCTTCGACGAGTTTTTTCGTCGGTGTTACGATATCAACTCGGATCACTGAGCTCCTTTTAGCTTTTCAGCTTTGGCGATTGCCTCTTCGATGGTTCCGACCATGTAGAAAGCTTGTTCAGGAAGATCGTCGTGCTTACCTTCACAGATTTCTTTGAATCCACGAACGGTATCTTTCACTTCCACGTACTTACCGGGGTTTCCAGTAAACTGCTCAGCCACGAAGAACGGCTGAGACAAGAAGCGCTCCAATCGTCGAGCGCGGGCCACGGTGATTTTGTCTTCTTCGGACAATTCATCCATACCCAAGATCGCAATGATGTCTTGGAGATCTTTATATCTCTGTAGAATTCTCTGAACTTCACGAGCTACTTTGTAGTGTTCTTCCCCCAAAACTTCAGGACTTAATAGTCTGGAAGTAGATGCGAGAGGATCCACAGCTGGATAAATCCCTTTTTCAGAGATCGCACGACTTAAGTTGGTCGTTGCATCCAAGTGCGAGAACGCTGTTGCAGGAGCTGGATCAGTGTAGTCATCCGCAGGAACGTAAATCGCTTGTACCGAAGTAATCGAACCTTTCTTCGTTGAAGTGATTCGCTCTTGGAGAGCTCCCATTTCAGTTGCCAGAGTGGGTTGGTATCCCACTGCAGAAGGAATACGTCCTAAAAGTGCTGACACTTCAGAACCCGCTTGAGTAAATCGGAAAATATTATCGACGAAAAGAAGAACGTCTTGGCCTTCTTCATCTCGGAAATATTCTGCTGCGGTTAGAGCGGAAAGGGCCACGCGAAGACGAGCTCCCGGTGGCTCATTCATCTGTCCGTAAACAAGACAGGTCTTATTTATAACTCCGGACTCTTTCATTTCCATCCAAAGGTCATTTCCTTCACGAGTACGTTCCCCCACTCCGCCGAACACTGAGAGACCCCCGTGTTGTTGGGCGATGTTGTTGATGAGCTCCATAATGAGAACGGTTTTGCCCACGCCGGCACCACCGAAAAGACCGATCTTACCGCCCTTGGAGTAAGGAGCGAGGAGATCCACAACCTTAATTCCAGTCACCAGCATTTCAATTTTGGTGCTTTGATCTTCAAATTTGGGAGCGGGTCTGTGAATTGGATAAAACTTTTTAGCATTGATTGGACCCGCTTCATCTACAGGCTCACCAATCACGTTCAAAATTCGACCTAAAGATTCACGGCCCACAGGAATCTGAATCGGGTTTCCTGTATCGCGAACTTTCATTCCACGAACTAAGCCGTCTGTGGAATCCATTGCAATACAACGAGTGACTCCATCACCTAAATGGCTGGCCACTTCCAAAGTCAGATTTTCCTTTTCAGAACCAATCGATGGGTTCGTTGCTTTTAAAGCGTTGAAGATCTTCGGGAGCTTTCCAGCGGGAAACCGAACGTCAACAGCAGGTCCCACTACCTGAGTAATTTCTCCATATGATTCCATAGTCACTCCTTTAACTCCTTATTTCATTGCCTCAACACCACCAACAATCTCCATGAGCTCTTTGGTGATCTTTTCTTGTCGGGCTTTGTTATATTCTAAAGTCAAACTTCCAATCATTT
>RFNV01000199.1 GCA_009927005.1 Pseudomonadota bacterium | reverse complement strand
CGCTCGCGTTCTTGGTCGCATTTTCCATTGCAGACATTCGAGCACCGTGCTCACTCGCGACTGACTCGAGAACACATCTAAAAAGCTGCATTCTAAAGTGCCGAGGAACGATTTCCTCCAGGATGGCTTCTTTTCCTGGCTCAAAGATGTAATTGGCCATTCCATCCATTTCGTTTGCAGCCCAAATTCCCGCAACGCCTTCTGGCACTTCATCGGAAATGGGAATCAGCCGCTCTGTTGTGATGGTTTGAGAAATGGCCGATTTGAACTCATTGTAAATAATGTAGATGGCATCCAATTCTTCTTTTTTGAATGCCTCTAAGAGTTCATTAGCGATTTCGGACACTCGAGGATAAGTCACTTTTGCTAATAAGCCTTCGTGATGAGTTGCAATGGGATGGCGCTTTTTAAAGAAATCGTAAGCACGCTTTCCAATGACATCTAAAACAACTTCGACGTTTTCTTGCTTCTTAGCTTTTAGAAACTTCTGGGCTTCTTTAAAGATATTCGCATTAAAGGAACCGCAAAGACCTCTGTCTCCCGCAAGCACTATCAAGCGGACTTTTTTCTCAGGTCGCTCGACGAGAAGCGGATGGGAAATCCCTTCCTGTTTGAAAAGTCCTAGGAGGATTGAAAAAATGCGATAAGCGTAGGGACGCGAAGCTAAAATAGCTTCTTGAGCTCGGCGAAGTTTTGCCGCCGCCACTAATTTCATCGCGCGCGTAATCTGCCTTGTGTTTTGAACAGAGCCGATGCGCTTTTTAATTGCCTTTAAGTCTGCCATGAATCACGCAAAGTTAGCTGTGTACTCCGTGAAAGCTTTTTCAAGGACTGGTTTTAGTTCGTCATCAATTGCTTTCTTTGTTCTGAGCGTTTCAAATGCCTTCGGATATTTTTGTTCCACAAACTCGTAAGCGCCCTTTTCATAATCAGACACTCGATCAGTTGGGATCTTATCCAAGAATCCAGCATTGGCAGCCCAGATGATCATAACTTGTTTTTCAACCGGGAGCGGCTGGTACTGGCCTTGTTTCAAAATGGCCACCATGCGCTCACCTCGAGTCAGCTGATCTTGTGTTGCTTTATCAAGGTCTGATCCGAACTGAGCAAAAGCTGCCATCGCTCGGTATTGGGCCATTGCCAAACGCAAGCTTCCAGCAACTTGTTTCATCGCTTTGATTTGCGCGCTACCACCCACACGAGAAACTGAAATACCTACGTTAATTGCTGGGCGAACACCTGAATAGAACAAGTCGGTATCCAGGAAGATCTGTCCATCGGTGATCGAAATCACGTTTGTAGGAATATAAGCGGAAACGTCTCCCGCTTGAGTTTCAATAATAGGTAGAGCCGTTAAGCTTCCGCCGCCTTCTGCATCACTTAATTTAGCGGCTCGCTCTAAAAGTCGGCTATGGAGATAAAAAACGTCTCCAGGATAAGCTTCGCGTCCGGGTGGACGTCTCAGAAGCAAAGACAACTCACGATAAGCTTGAGCTTGTTTGGTCAAATCGTCGTAAACAATCAGAGCGTGCTTACCGTTATCACGGAACCATTCTCCCATCGTCACGCCAGTGTAAGCTGCGATGTATTGGAGAGGCGCTTTCTCAGCGGCAGTTGCTGCAACCACCATGGTGTAGCTCATGGCGCCTGCGGTTCTGAGTTTTTCAACGACTTGAGCAACAGTTGAAGCTTTTTGTCCAATCGCTACGTAGATACAAAATACATCCTGGCCTTTTTGGTTGATGATTGTATCCACTGCAACAGCGGTTTTTCCGGTTTGTCGGTCGCCAATGATAAGCTCTCGCTGGCCTCGACCAATCGGAATCATCGCATCGATAGCTTTAATGCCAGTCTGAAGGGGCTCTTTCACGGATTGTCTTTTGACGATCCCGGGAGCTTTCACTTCTACGTTTCGATTTTCTTTAGATTCAATTGGTCCCATTCCGTCGACAGGCATACCGAGTGCGTTTACTACTCGACCCACCATACCCATTCCGACTGGAACCTGAAGAATTCGACCGGTTCTTTTTACAGTGTCGCCTTCGCGGATGCCGGTCACTTCACCAAACACAGCAACCCCAACTCCGTCTTCTTCAAGGTTTAGAACCAATCCCATGATTCCGCCTGGGAACTCCACCATTTCTCCGGCCATGGCTCCTTGGAGTCCGTAGATCTTTGCTACGCCGTCACCCACATTGAGAACAGTTCCTGTCTCAGCGACCTTGACCTCGCGATCAAATTCTTCAATTCGCTTTCGAATAATCTGACTGATTTCATCCGCACGTATTTGCTGCATTAGAGGTGACCTCCCATAAGCTTTTCTTCCATTTTTTCAAGCCAACCAGACAGAGTCCCGTCATAGGTTCTGCCAGCGGCCGTGACTCGAAGCCCTCCCAAGAGAGTGGGATCCAAACTATATTTGGCTTCGACTTTTTTTCCTAAAATCTTTGCAAATTGTTCTTCTACTTTTTTTCGGTCGTCTGCTTTTAGCTCTTCAGAGCTCTCAACTTCCAAAGAAGCAATTTCCGCTGCTTCAAGGGCCAATTGGTGCAACCGCTCAGCAACGGATTCAGTAATTAAAATTCTTCGATTTTCTGCAAGAACCGCCAAAACACGAATGGCGTTTTCAGATAGCCCTTGTTTCTGAGCAACATCTTTTACAACGAGTACTCGGTCGGCAGTTGAAAAGGCTTCGTTGGTAAGCGCGATTTGAAGTTCGGTATTTTCTGCAAGCGCTTTCGCAAAAGCTTTTAATTCTGCAGAAACCTCTCCCGCTTTCTTGGCATCGCCCAAGAAATCAAATGCGGCTTTTGCATATCGTAATGTAGCTCTATCAAGCTTTGCCATGACCCACCAATGTAATGTATTCGCTGACCAGTTTTTCTTTGTCTTTACCTTCCAACTGATCGCTTAAATATTTTTCTGCCAGAGCCACGCTACGCTCACAGATTTCTTTCTGGAGCGCTTCTTTCTTTTTCTGAAGTTCGCCTTGTCCGAGGAGCTCTCCGTCTTTCACAATTCGAGCGCTTTCGGTCTTGGCGGCATCTAGCGTTTTTTCTCTGTGCCTTGCCAGGGTTTCTTTAGCATCTTCTCTCAGCTGGTTTGCATGAGCTTCTTGATGCGTAAAGTTTTCCTGCGCTTTATTAAAATGGGCGGTTACTTCTTTAGATTCTTTTTCCGCTTCATCGATAAACTTTTTGATCTCTTCCGAGCGAGCGGCCAAGAAGGTTTGAAACGGTTTTCTCCCGAAGAACCCGAGAAACCCAACCATCACAGTGAAGTTAACTACTTGTGGTAATACGTCAGCGCCCATTAGAGTGTCTCTTCAATTTCTTTTTTTGCAACGACACCAGTGGAAGATATCGTTACTTTTTTGCCCGTGAGTTTTGCCACGATCTTACTTGAATAATCTCCCACCAGAGGAAGCAGTTCTTTCTTTGCAATGTCGAGTTGTTCCTCTGCTGCTTTTCGTGAAGCCGCCAGCTCTTTTGCAACTTTGTTACGAGCTTCTTCAATGATGGCTCTCTCTTCGTCTGCAACCTTTTTCTTCTCTTCGTCGAGCCAGTGAGAAACTTCTTTGCGTTGTACTTTCATGAACACGTCGTATTCCGCCTGAAGTTTGTCGGCTTGGAATTTTTGTTGCGCTGACTTTTCTTTCAAATCTGTGGATTTAGCGTTTCGCGCGCGAACTAATTCCAAGTAGGGCTTGAACAAGACTTTGTTCAGCACACCATAGCTAGCAAAGAAAATTCCTAATTCGATCCCAACTTGGGTGGGGAATAAATTTAAGTCCGGGTTTAAATCGATCACGTCGGGACCTTCTTGATTTAATTTGCAAATTTGCTCAGCTTAGTTAGCAGTGGGGAAGGGGGGTGTCAAGGTGGGCGCCCACCTACTTTTCAGAGTTTTTTGCCGAAAGTAGGCGGACGCCGAATGGCTATACCGTTTGTTTCAATTTATCTGCTAAACGCATCAGATCGTCGCGGTTAGCGTAGGTGAACTGAATAAACCCATGATCCATGGATCCAACGATTCTCACCGGTGTTCCAAATACCCTTCGAAGATCGTCTTCGAGGTTTTTGAGGTGAACATCGGGTGTGGTGGCAGTCTTGGACTCGGGTTTGTTCTTAGCCCGGACAACCTGACCAACCTGACGCTCTGTGTCTCTAACTGATAGCTTCTTTTTAATAATCAGATCTCGAATTGCTAGCTGTTCATCGGCGGATTCCAAAGAAAGCAGGGCTCGCGCATGCCCCATAGTCAGGGCGCCGCTTGCAATGTCTTCTCTAATCACCGCTGGAAGCTTCAAAAGGCGCAGCGTGTTGGCGATTGTCGTTCGCCCTTTACCAACGCGCTCAGCAATTTGCTCTTGAGAAAGCTGGAACTCATCCATCAGCTGTTGGTATGCGATTGCTTCTTCGATGCAGTTGAGGTCTTCTCTTTGAATGTTTTCAATGATGGCCATTTCCAAAGACGTTTGGTCCTCGGGAACATCTCGAATTACGACTGGAACTTGCTTCAAGCCAGCCCTTTGTGCGGCGCGCCATCTGCGTTCGCCGGCAATCAGCTCTAGACGACCGTCTTTCCAGCGACAGGTTAGGGGCTGAATAATTCCATGAATCTTGATGGATTCAGTTAGCTCTTCTAAAGCTTCTTTTTGAAAAATTTTTCGTGGCTGATAGGTGTTTGGAACTATCTTTTCAATATCACAGAGAAAAAAATCTTTTCTGTTTTGAGAGCCTGGCAATCCGCCTTCAACTTTGGCGTCTGGGATTAAAGAGGCCAATCCTCTTCCTAGGGGAGATTTCTTCTTAATTTCACTGTCCAATGAGGCCATTTTCGATTCCTTTCTCAATTTCAATTGCTATTGGCATTTCTGGCAAAACTTCAATTTCCTCTGCTTTTTCTTCAGTCGGCTTTACTCCCTCGATTCGCTCGATTACTTCACGAGCTAAGGTGAGGTAGCTTTGTGATCCCGTAGAACTGATGTCGTACAAAATCACTGGCTTTCCATGACTGGGGCTCTCAGAAAGTTTTACGTTTCTGGGAATCACTGTATTAAAGACCCCGCCCTGAAAGTGCTTCTTCACTTCTTCCCTAACTTGGCGACTTAAATTGTTTCTTGAGTCAAACATTGTTAGGACGATCCCTAACTGGGTCAGGTTTCGATTAAGGCCTTTTCTTATAAGCTCTGCAGTATTTAGGAACTGCCCTAAGCCTTCCATTGCATAATACTCACACTGAAGAGGAATCAAATAGTGCGTAGCAGCGGTCAAGGCATTCAAAGTCAGCAAGCCCAAAGAAGGTGGGCAATCAATAAACACATAGTCAAAACCCCCAACCGGGCTTTGGTTTAATTCTTCAATGGCATTCTTAAGGCGCATCTCTCGGGCAATGGCTTGAACCAACTCTATTTCAGCCCCGCTCAAGTTGTTGTCTGCTGGACAGACCTTTAAATATTCCAGGTCAGTCGGATAAATGGCTTCTCGCATCGGAAGCTCATCAATAAGAACATGGTAAATGTTTTTGTCGGTATAAACGCCCCGATCTAATCCGAGTCCGCTTGACGCGTTACCCTGAGGATCGAGATCGATAAGCAGAACTTTTCGCTCCGCCGCTGCAACTGAGGCCGCTAAATTAACAGCCGTAGTGGTTTTGCCGACGCCGCCTTTTTGATTCGAAATCGCAATGATTTTTGTCATAAAGTGTCTTAAATTGTTGGGTGAAAAATCAAAGCAATTTATAACAAAATATTAGGTGAGAGCCAAAAAATTCTTTCGCCACAACGAGTTAGCTCAAGTGGCGCGCCAGCAAGGCTTTTCCGAGCGCCTCTTTTAGGATTGTTCCACGTGAAACATTTTTTCTGAAAAAAGGGGCGTTTATGTTCCACGTGAAACAAATTGATACGCGATTGCCCTTCGGTCACCGCAATCCAATGGAAGGGTATATCTCACCTCATCCAGCTTTTTAAAGTTTTTTGGAGGCGCTGGCTCCTCAGCTTGGCTTCCGATGTTCACAACCAGAACCGCTCCGTCAGCCATTCGATTTAGTAAAAACCGAAAAAGTTCAGGTGGCGGCATCACCGCTCTCGCTAGAATAAGGCCGGAATGTTTTTCTTCTGGCATCGCCCCCATTACCTCAACATTTTCTAGTTTCAGTTGTCCGACAACAGCCCCCAAGAAGTTCTGCTTCTTTGAAAGCTTTTCATAGACCCGAACTTGAATCTCCGGATTTCTAATCGCAAAGACCAACCCGGGAAAACCGGCCCCGCTTCCTAAATCATAGACCTGGTTTCCCTTAAGAAACCTTCTTCCAAAATCAGAGATGAAAAGGCTGTCACAAAAATGGGTAGCAAAAGACAGATCGATGGACTTCTTGGAGACCAGTGCCATTCTTTCATTCCAGCTTCGCAGCACCGAAAAGTATTCGTCATACTTTTCAGCTTCACCGGCTGATAGTACCGGTAAGATCCATTGAAAGCTCTTAAACTGTTCTTTCAGGAGCATGGGCGCTCGGGCCTTTCTTTTTTAAGTGGAAGAGGAGCGCCGTGAGCGCTGCGGGGGTTACTCCCGGGATCTTTGCTGCCTCAGCAAGAGTGCTGGGTTTCTGTTTGGAAAGCTTTTCCTTGAGTTCAGTTGAAAGTCCAATCACCGAGCCGTAATTGAAGGCTCCCGGAATAACAGACTCCTTCATTTTAGAAAGGTGTCGAATTTCTTCCTTTTGAATGGAGATATACCCCTCGTACTTCACCTCGATTTCGAGAGTTTCTTGTGTGGCCGGACTCAACGGAGCTCGGCAATCTTCCGGAAGATGGTCTTTTCCCCAGTCAATTACATGCGAGATGCCCACCTCGGGCCGTTTTAATAGGTTGGACAAGCTCTGAGCACTGCTAAGGGGGCTTGTCCCCAAGGACTCTAGGGAACGGCCTAGTTCTTCGCTGGGTTTAATAAAGATCTTCTTGAACACGGTCTGAAGAACTTCAATCTGGCGCTTTCTTTCGAGCATCTGATCGTAGTTTTCCTTTGGAAGAAGGCCGATTTGGTAGCCATAAGGGCTAAGCCTTAAGTCTGCGTTGTCCTCTCGTAAAGAAAGCCGGTATTCCGCCCGCGATGTGAACATTCTATACGGCTCGGTTACTCCAAGGGTGGTTAGGTCATCGATCATTACCCCAATGTAGGATTCCGCCCGCGAGAGTACCAATGCGGGCTCCAACCACGCTCTTCTCGCTGCATTTATGCCGGCGATAAGCCCCTGAGCGGCCGCCTCTTCATATCCAGAAGTGCCATTTACCTGTCCCGCAAGGAAAAGCCCCTCTACTTTTTTAGATTCTAGTGACGGTTTGAGCTCTCTGGGATCAATGCAGTCATATTCCACCGCATATCCATATCGAGCAAACTTTGCGTCCTGACAGCCTGGAATCGTCCGGATAAAGGCGTCTTGTACTTCAGCGGGTAGGCTAGTCGAGATTCCGTTGGGGTAAATCCAGTTAGAATCAAGCGACTCGGGCTCAAAAAAGAGCTGGTGTCTGGGTTTGTCTGGAAATTTAACCACCTTGTCTTCAATAGAAGGACAGTATCTGGGGCCAACGCCCTTAATGTTTCCGCTATAGAGCGGGGACTTATCCAAGTTGTTCAGAATAACCTGGTGGGTTTTCTCGTTTGTGTGGACCAGATGGCAGGACACCTGGGGAAGCGCGATTTTGGTATTCCAGAAGCTGAAGGTGTAAGGGGGATTGTCTCCGAGCTGTTCCTCCATTTGAGACCAATCGATAGTTTCCTTAAAAAGCCTCGCCGGGGTTCCGGTCTTCAGTCTGCTAATGGTAAAGCCAAGCTCTGCCAAAGAAGAAGAAAGGCCTTTGCTGGCTTTCTCACCAAAGCGACCGCCGTCTGTCTGGTCAAAACCACAATGAATGAGGCCCCTCATAAAAGTGCCGGCGGTAATCACGATGTTTCGGGTTTGAATCTCTATTTTTTCCCCTTGAGACTCCACTAATAGCCCACAAACCTTTCCGTCTTGGGTCTTAATCTCCTTAACTTCCCCTAAAAGCGTTTCGAGTTTTGTTTGGGTCGCCAGAATCTTTTGCATTCGGCTCGCATATTCCTTTTTGTCAGACTGGCATCGCGAGGACTGAACCGCGCTCCCCTTTCTGGTGTTGAGCCGTTTGAATTGAATTCCGGTTAGGTCGGCGTTTCTCCCCATCTCGCCACCCAGGGCATCGATTTCTTTTACGAGCTGTCCTTTACCCACACCTCCGATAGAGGGGTTGCACGACATCTCGGCACTTTTAAGCGGATCCATCGTAATCAGAAGGGTTTCTCTTCCCATTCGGCTTGAGGCAAGGGCTGCCTCGCATCCTGCATGTCCAGCGCCCACTATCACGACTTCAAATTGTTTCACGTGGAACATTTTACTTACTTTCCTATACAAAATTCGCCGAAAACTCGGTCTAAAACATCCTCGGTTCCCACTTCGCCCACAACAAGCTCCAGCGCTCGTGTTGCCTCTCTGTTTATCTCGGCCAAGTACTCTGGGAGCTCATTTCTCTCAAGCTGAACAAGCAACGCCTCTATTAGCTCTCGCGCTTTTTCTAATCTGCTCGCTTCAACTGCTGTAGGAAGGGGGGCCTGGCTTTCTTTTTTGGAAAGCTCTGCCTCTAGCCTTGCCCAAAGTTCGTTGATGCCGTCTGCCGTTTTCGCGGATAGCGGATGAACTGATTTGCCATACCACTTCCCCTGCGGGGCCGACCACTGTTCAAGGTCCATTTTGTTCCAAACAACTACGTGTGGCTTGTTTCCATATTTCTCAATCAGGTTCTCTTCATCAGGGCTAATGCCCAGCGAACCATCCACCACTAAAATCCAGAACGCCGCAGCAGAAAGAAACCGCTCACCCAACTCTATCCCTTCTTTTTCTCGGGACTCGGAGCTGTCTCGAAAGCCCGCCGTATCGACAAGTTTCCACCTTCGACCTCGAACCTCAATGTCTTCTTCGATAACATCCCGGGTGGTTCCCGCCTCTTCATGAACAATGGCTCGATATCTTCCTAAAAGGGCGTTGAAAAGAGAGCTCTTTCCCGCGTTTGGCTTTCCGGCAAGTACCAGGCGGGGGGTGGTGGCCCCCTTCTTAAGCCTCGAATATCGCTGGATAATCTCTGAACACTCATGAATAGTCTGGATAAGCGGCGCTTTTGCTTGGCCAATCACATCCGAATATTCTTCAGAAAAATCGACCGCGGTGTCGAGGATGGCTTGGGTTTTAACAAGATTCTCTCGAAGGTTTGAAATTCGCTCGGTTAGGGAACCGTCCTTTCGAGAGTAAATCTGATCTAAGTCCGCCGTGTCCCTGGCTAAATAAATATCGCCCAGATTTTCCATTTGGTTGGCTGTAATTTTTCCATTCAAATGGGCGCGATAGGAAAACTCTCCGGGCTGTGCTGGCGCCGCCCCTAAGTGAAGAAGCGCTTCTTCTAATTTTCTAATTACTGGCTCTGAACCGTGGCAATGAAACTCGATGCTGTCTTCTCCGGTGTGGGAATGGGGCCCCACAAAAACCAGAGCCAAGCAATCGTCTATTTTTTTTCCCTCGGGGTCGAAAAGCGTTCCCATGACCATCGAGCGCTTTTTCTCAAGCTCTCCACCGGACTGTGGTTTGAAAAGTTTTCGAGCAAGGTCAATGGCGTCTCGGCCACTGATTTTTTCAATGGCCACGGCACAAGGCAACCGCCCCGAGGCAAGTGCGAATATGCTTTTACTGGTTGTTACGTTTTTCCTTAGCACAACAAGAGCCCTTTAACTTCTGGCTCTGCTTCGTTTTGGTGCTACCTATTTATGCCGGACTGGAAGCAGTGTTTTTGTCTTTCATCATTACCTGCTGAAAAATCCCTAAAAGCGTACTTACAAAAATGTACATCGTGAGCCCCGAGGGCAGGTTGATCATCATGGCGCTAAAAAGAACCGGCATAAACATCATGACCTTTTGTTGAGCCGGATCCATTCCCACAGCTGGTGTTAGTTTTTGCTGGGCAAACATCGAAACCCCCATCAAAACAGGATAAATATAATAGGGGTCTTTAGTAGAGAGATCTTGAATCCAACCAAAGAAGGGCGCCTGAAAAAGCTCAATTGAATTTCCTAAAACTGCATACAGGGCAATAAACACGGGCAACTGAACTAACATGGGAAGGCATCCCCCCATCGGGTTGACTTTGTGCGTCTTAAACAGAGCCATCTGTTCTTGCTGCATTTTGGCAGGCTCGTCTTTGTACTTTTCCTTAAGCGCCGCAATCTGTGGCTGCAATCGCTGCATTGCCTTCATCGATTTTTGACTCTTGAGGGTGAGGGGATAAAAAAGAAGTCTAACAAGAATGGTCAGAAGAATGATCGCCACACCGTAGTTATGCACTACCCCGTAAAAAGCTCGGAGCAACCAGAGCAGGGGATAGGCAAGCTTTGCAAAAGTCCCATAATCAATTAGCCCGAGCATTCGAGCCCCTTCAAGCTCTTGATAGTCCTTAGCTCCCAGATAGTATCGAACTGGAATCGAGATTTCTTTTTGCCCTTCCTTAAGCACCAGCGGGTATCGCAAATAAGCGCCCACAAAGTCTCTTTGCTTTGTTAAAACAACATCTGGATTAATTTCGCCACCGGCATTCGCAGCTGCCATAGCAAAATACTTATTTCCAAATGCAACCCAAGCGGTATTTCCTTGCTCCACCTTTTCAGCATCTTCAATCTTAGCAACGGGCGTTCTTTTTAAAGACTCGTCTTGGTATCGAACCACTTCCCAATTTTTTAACGGGTGATGGGTATCAGTAGTGGCTTCTTTAGAGCCGACCGGAATCATCAAAAAACCCCAATCGGTTCGCTTGGTGTCTTTTGGCCTGAATGTAATTGTCCCATCTAAAAAATAACTGTTTTCATTGAGCGTAAACGTCTTCTGAATTTGTGCTACAGAATTGGTGAGCGAAAACCGAAGTTGGTTCTGTTGCGCGCTTCTTTCATATTTTCCAGAAGTAAAGTCTCCCAACTTGTTGTCAGTGAATAGGGTTTCCAGGGCCGGTCCGTTTTCTTCAAGTGATAAAACGGGCATAGGTCCCGATTTCTTTTTCGGGGTTATCCGATATTTTTTAGTGGAAGCCTCAACTGGCTTGCCGCCCACATCGGAAAAACTAATATCGATCTTGCTGTTTTCCAGTGTCGAGTCTTTGCTCCAGCTTGCTGATTTGATCTCAGACAAGGCGCCTGCGTCCGTGCCGGTGGCAGGGGCGGTCGTTGTTGCTGGGCTTTCGATTTTTTTTTCGGGAGTCGGCGGAACGGGGGCAAACCATTTCATGTAAACAAACCAAATTCCGAAGCAAAGTGTGATCGCCGTCCACGTTCTAGCAGCCATTTAAATCCTCCAAAAAAACCGTGTTTTCGGGCACTAAATCGAGCCCCGCTTTACCCCAGGGGTGGCACTTGAACAACCTTTTTGTGGCCAACCAAACCCCGCGAAAAACACCATGCATTTCAACTGCTTGCGAGGCATAGGTGCTGCAGGTGGGCTCAAAGCGACAAGTTCCTCCGATGCCCGAAGCCGCATGAAGAAAATGTCGCGCCCCCAGAAGGGCCGCCTTAACTGCGCTTTTGCAGTTCATTGGTCCACCTTTCCCAGTCGCCGGCAATGTCCGCTTTTTTTAATTTGGTCCACTTTTCTAAGTCCCACTCAAGCGCCACAACATGTACATCTACCGTAGGAATTTCCTCTCTCATTTCTCGATAAACCTCTCTTAACAATCTTTTGATTCGATTGCGATCGGTTGCTCTTTTAAGCACTTTTTTGGAAATAGAAATTCCTAATCGCCCAGCCCCGTTCTTTTTAAAGTAGAAGCCAAATCGATCAGTGAAATATTTCTGATAGGGACGAAACCTAAAGTCAGATCTTTTTAGTAATCGCGCGGTCTTGGGAAACTTCGGCAACTTCGGTTACTTTCCAGCCACTTTTGGGGTCAATCTCTTTCTTCCCTTGCGACGACGACGAACCAAAACGCTTCGGCCTGCTTTACGGCCATTCCTTTTTAAAAATCCGTGCGTACGACGTCTTTTGGTCTTACTCGGTTGGTATGTTCGCTTCATAGTCCTGACTCCTGAAAGATCTGACACCCTAATGAGATTTCCTCACCGTGTCAACGAGCGCCTTTTATTAACACTTTTCTTCGGTTTTTTTTTCGACTTCGTTGCCAACGCGGAACTGTTTTGTTACTTCCCTTGTTCCCGTAAATAACAAAAAAGTTTTCGTTCGGAAAAACATGGAAAATCTGGTCTGGGAAGAAATTAGGGGGAAGCTTCGAAGCAGTTTGGCGCCACACATCTATCATTCCCTAGTCGCCCCAACCAATTGCAAGCAATCTGAAGACGGTAGCCTAGAGCTAGACTTTGAAAACGAGTTTATTAAAGAAGCCTTTGAAGAGAAGTGCCTTCCGGCCATTAAAGATATCCTTAAAGAAATCAAAAAAGAGCAAGTGCGATTAGCGCTCCACGTGCTAGGGACCGATCATGGGTTTTTGGATTCTTCAGTTACGCTTACTAACCGAAATCCTTTTGACCCTAAATACACTTTCAATACTTTCGTGATCGGTAGTTCAAATCAGTTTGCACACGCCGCTTGACAAGCCGTTAGTCGGCAACCCGGACAGAGCTACAATCCTCTTTTCATTTTTGGGGGCGCCGGACTTGGTAAAACCCATTTATTGCGAGCGATCGGACACGAGCTGTATCAAACAAAGCCGAACCTACGAATTCTGTTTTTAACGAGCGAGGCGTTCACAAACGAACTCATTCAAGCTATTCGAAATGAAAAAATGCGAGAGTTTCGAGAAAAATATAGGAATGGCTGTGATGTTCTTTTGTTAGATGATGTTCATTTTCTGGCCGGCAAAGAACGAACCCAGGAAGAATTTTTCTACACGTTTAATTATTTGCACGAATCGCGAAAACAAATTGTCATTACTTCTGACCGATATCCAAAAGATATACACGGCCTGGAAAATCGACTGCAAACTCGGTTTGAGTGGGGCTTGGTTGCTGACGTTCAACCACCCGAAATTGAGACACGAATTGCTATTTTGCAAAACAAGGCTGAAAAGGAAGGCATTGTTCTTCCGGATGAGGTCGCGGCTTATATTGCTTCCCTTGTTACAACAAACATTCGAGAACTCGAAGGCTCCTTGCACCGAGTTCAAGCCTATGCGGCCCTCACCGGAGTTAAGATTACTCTGGAGCTTGCAAAACAGATTTTACGAGAAATCGCACCAAAAACACGGCATGAGCTGACGCCTGAAGCGATCTTAAAAATTGTCGCGCTCCAGTTTGAGGTTAAAAGCGCAGATCTCAAAGCAGACAAGCGGACCCGAAACCTTACAATGCCGCGCCACATTTGTTGGTACCTGCTCCGAAAACATCGCGGGATGTCTTATCCCCAGATTGCAGAGTATTTTGGTGGAAAGGATCACACAACGGTAATGCACGGTGTAAACCGAATTACTGCGCTTCTAAAAAACGACCCCGAAATTCTCAAACACATTACTGCTATAGAAGGGCTTCTGCGCTAGCCCTCTGTTTGTTATAATTCGTTAAATGATCATCACAAAACTCCAAGGCGGCCTTGGAAACCAAATGTTTCAGTACGCCGCGGGAATGGCTCTCGCTCACCATCACCGAACCGTTCTGAAGCTTGATGTTTTTTGGTACAAAAACGACCCGAATACTCAGCCCCACGACCGGTACGGACTTAATTGTTTCAACGTTACGGAGCAGTTTGCTACTAAAAAGGAAGTTGCTTCTTTTTTTCCCGATCAATTGAGCAGAACAGATCGCTCTGTCATTAGGCTTTTGCGGTCGCTAGGGCTCGGGCACTTGCTTAGAGATTTCGATTTTTCGGGGTCCGCTTACTTGCAAAAGGACTGGGACTTTGATCCTGCATTCTGGAAACTTCCTGATAATTGCTACCTCGAAGGATACTTCCAAAACGAGCCCTTCTTCGAGCCCATTCAAGAAACTCTTCGTTCTCACTTTACTTTTAGGTTTCCTGCCAGCGAAAAAGTTCTTTCGTGGGCTGAACTCATTGGTAATTCGAAGAATCCGGTGTTTGTACATTTCAGGCGCGGTGATTATTTAGGAAAAAACTCTGTCTACGGCGCTCTCGGATTAGATTATTATCGACGAGCTCTAGAGCTTCTCAAAAGTCGACTCGGGACCTTAACCGTGTTTGTTTTTTCGGACGACATCGATTCGGTTGAAAGAGACCTCCGCTTGGATGTTCCTCACCATTTCGTTCGGGCGACAGAGCACTACAATTTCTATGACAAGATTCGCCTCATGTCTCTTTGTAATCATGCCATCATTTCAAACAGCACTTTTGCGTGGTGGGGCGCTTGGCTCGTCCCGAACAAAGATAAAATCGTCGTTGCTCCCAAACCCTGGCACGGCGATGTGCAGTTTAAAGATTTAAACCCGGCACTCTCCTCGTGGATAGGATTGGATCGCAATGGGGTTGAGAGCCTAGCTCCATGATCATTACCAAGTTGCATTGCGGTCTCGGAAACCAAATGTTTCAGTACGCTGCAGGACTAGCCCTCGCAAACAGACATCGAACGGTTCAAACGCTAGATGTATCTTGGTTTCGTACCTACGACGGAATGGCCGCCCACAATCAATATGGCCTTAATTGTTTCAACGTCACGGAGCAGTTTGCTGCTCACGAGGAGCTCTCCGAGATCGCCAAATATCAGTCATCAAAACATGTTGCTCCTGTTGTAGATTACTACCCTTCATTTGCTGACATACCCGACAACACTTATCTGGACGGCTTTTTTCAATCGGAACGTTTCTTTCTGGCGATTCACGAAACGGTAAGAAACCACTTTTCCTTCAGGTTTCCTCCGACAGCTGCGGTTTCTCGCTGTGCAGAGTTCATTTTATCTTCGGCTCCGTCGGTGTGCTTACATGTTAGACGAGGGGATTACGTAGCGCTTTATCAGGATAGGTTCGGGCTTCTTGGCCGCGATTATTATCGGAGCGCAATTCAAGCACTCAAAGAACGATACTCTGGTTTTACGGTGTTTGTTTTTTCGGACGACATCGATTCGGCGGAAAAAGAACTCCTCTTGGATGTCCCTCACCATTTCGTTCGCGCGACAGAGCACTACAATTTCTATGACAAGATTCGCCTCATGTCTCTTTGTAATCACGCCATCATTTCAAACAGCACTTTTGCGTGGTGGGGCGCTTGGCTCATCCCCAACAAAGACAAAACTATCATTGCTCCCAAACCTTGGTTTACAGGTGAGGGGCTCGGGCAACTCCAGGTAGTCTCTGACTCTTGGATTCAGATCTCTCGGGCGCCTCGGGACTCTTTCATCACTCCGAGCATTTCGTAAGTGCGAACGTATGGCTCAACCCAATGGGGGCTGAATTTTATTTTTTCTAAAAGATACTTTCCAAACTCACAAACCACTTGTCGATAGAGGGGTCTCGGCACGCCAAAAATCTTTTTTGCATCGGGCCCTTTTCCCATCCGAACGTGGCTTCTTCCCATTCCAAAGAAATATCGACGAAGATATTTGGGTGTCAATCGTGAATTAGGAACAAAGTGCTTAACGGTGGCAGCAGGAACCCAAACCCCGAAACCGCCCCTGTCCCGAACACCCTCGAGAATTTCGGTTTCCTCTCCAAAAAGTCGCTCTTGCCCAACGTGTCCCAACCTGACATTGAAGCTTTTGTTCCTAAAAACCGATGAACGATAGGCAAGGTTCGCACCAAAAGCTTGTTCGCCTGGCCTCAACTCCCTTTCCGTTGCTCCCAAGTTTCTGATTAAAATGGCTCCTTCCAAAAGATGCAAATTTGCTGTCACCCATTTTTTTGGTTCGCTCTCAAAAAGAGGCTCAATGGCCCCTCCAAAATATTCGGCTCTCGGCCACCGCTTAGAGGCCTCCCAATAGGACGCGACCAGGTTCTTGTCTGCCAGAGCGTCGGTATCGATTTGAATGATTAATTCTCCACGAGCTTCGAGAAGCGCTTTGTTTCGCGCAAAAGAGATCCCCTGGCGAGGTTCAAAAAAGCTTCGGAGTGGGAGCCTGCTCAGATACTCACTGATAACCTGTTGAGTGTCGTCCGTGCTGTTGTTGTCTACAACAATGACTTCCCATTTCACGTCTTGGGGAATCTCCAGTTGCGTCAGATGGCTAAGACACCGAGACAACATTTCAGCCCAGTTCCAAGTACAAACAGCGATACTGATATTCATTTGAAGTATTATAGCATTTTACAATCGTCGCTTTTTGCCATGCGGGGCTATAATTGAACTGTGTTCCCTTCGGAAAAAAAAACAAACCGAATTCCTGCTTTAGATGGTCTGCGGGGAGTTGCCATTTCTCTGGTGCTTTTGTGGCACTATTTATCGTGCCAGATCATTAAGCCAACGGCGCCTGGGACATGGCATGCCAGAATTGAGAAATACCTTTGGACCACTTGGACCGGAGTTGATCTTTTTTTTATTCTGTCCGGCTTTCTTATTTTTCAATCTTTTTTCAAAGAGTATACAAATCGAGGGTTTCTGTGGGCATATTTTGTTCGGCGATCCTTTCGAATCCTGCCGCTTTATCTAGTCTTGGTGTTCTGCTTCATAGTCTTCCGTGCTGTTATACCCTCGCCGGAACGGTTCTCGTGGCTTCTCGACGGCGCGTTTCCACTGTGGAGTTATTTTACCTTCACCCAAAACTGGATCATGGGCGCCAAAAATTTTTTCGGTTGTCATTGGCTGGGCGTTTCCTGGTCGCTCGCAGTTGAGGAGCAGTTTTATTTAGTTGCGCCCCTTTTGTTTTTGTTAATGTGTCGATTCAATCGTTGGTGGTTTTTTGCGCTGCTTTGGTTTTTCCCGGTTTATCTGAGGACCCTAGACTTTGGTTTCTACCGCGTTACCGGCACCCTGTTTCGGTTAGATGCTCTTCTGCTTGGCGCTTGCGTTTCCTTCTTTTTGTCGACGCCCAAAACTCTCAATCAGCTACAACAACGACCGTGGGTCTCCTGGTGTTTTTTGATAGGCAGTCTCGCTCTTGTAGTGGCCAAACTCGTTTACCCTTATTTTTCCATCCTTGGTTGGTACGATATCTTTGCTGTTTATGCTCTTTTTTATGCCTGTATCGTTTTGCATGTATCCTTGGCCCCCAAAGGTTTGCTCGGCAGGGCTCTGTCCAACAAAGCTCTCGTTCATCTGGGAAGAGTTTCCTATGGCGTCTATTTATTCCACGAGGTTTTTTCCGGACTTTTTCATGGCTTTCTTTTTGGAGGTGAGCCAAAGTTAAATTCACTTGCCCAAGGCGCTGCCACCCTCATGGCGTTGGTTTGCTCGCTAGTATTTGGCGATATTCTCCACCGCTGCATTGAGGCGCCGTTCATCAAAATGGGAAGGCGAATATCAAGCCGACTTCAAATGGCCCCCTCGACTTCAGCCAAAGACTTGCCTCTTGGTGGTTTTTCATCCGATTGTAAAAGATGAGAGCTGGCCCTAAGTGCGGAAGGCAGAAGCATCATCAACAATGGCATCTCCGCCCGCGTTTCATTAAAAAAGGACGTAAGAAAATAAATTGGTGTGGCAATTAAGGCCGTGATTGCCCCTCCTTTTTGAAAGGGGGTTAATTTATTCCAGCCAAACAAGGTAATCAGTGTGGGCACAGAAAATACCAGAATCGGGGGATAAGTTAGTCCCGCTTCTTTCATTAAATAAAGATTGGTAGACAAGAAACTCCAGTCTCGATCCCAAACGGGAGAAACTGAAATGTCTGAGTTTGGTATTAGCGCTCTAACGCAAAGGAAGGTCACAATTCCGACGATTGTAACAGTCCCGCCCTTCCAAAAGCTCTCAACTGCTCTTCCGCTAAAGAAAAGAAATAGCGTATAAACCGAAGCAAGCATTAGAAAATCGTATTTCACGATCACGCCCAACACTAAAATAGCAATCACTCGTTTTAGTTGGTTTTTCGAGACAAACCACAAGCCCAACACCCACAAAAGTTGGGAAATACGATCCCAGGGGTGAAAATAGTGGTAAAAGTAGGTCGTCACTTGGCTGGTGGCAAAAAACAGTGTCCCGATTAAAGCGTACTCACTGCTCGCCTGTGTCCTTAAAAATAAAAATAAAATGACAAGGACAGAAAAAAGAGCGGCATGATCCATCCATTTATATATCGAAAATAAAGATTTTCCTGAAATGCGTCTGAGCGCCTCGGCAATGTAGACCGCACCAATTCGGTGGTTTAAAGAGCCCCCGCCGTAGTCGTTCCAAGTTTTTCCTTCCTTCAATTTATTGGTTAGGATTGCCTCATGCAACTCAAGGGTTTTGTTTTTCAAGGCAAACTGTCGGGGCCCGTATAAATGGTGCTCCCCGATCCAGTGCTGAAGTGTGGTGGTCTGAAGCAGCGCAAAGATTAAAATTAAAACCCCACCACGAAACCTGTAGAAAAACTGGTACAGCTTTTTTTTCATATTCAAATTAATAATTTTTTGTTTTCTGATTTCTAATTCTACCATGGCCTACAAAAAAGGAATGCTGCTCGGTGGCTGTTAATAACTCTGTTAATTCCGTTGTTAATAGTCTGTTAATTGCTTGTTGATAAATTGTTAATAAGTCTAAATTCACAGAACCGTAAAAAGAATCCTCTTAAAAACCACAGGGTTTTCCACAGGTAAAAACCTCATAATTACATTGATTTACCGGAGTTCCTAACATATTAACAAAGCTAATTACTACTACGAATAATTAATATATATAGAAGGATTAAAAGAATCTTAAGAACTGGAAGTTAGAGGTCCTTATGAAGTTTACCGTTTCTAAATCAGATATGTTGTTAGGTCTCCAGCGTGTTCAGAACGTTGTAGAAAGACGAACAACTATGCCGATTCTTTCTAATGCTCTTCTTAAAGTAGACAACGCCTCTCTTTCTCTTTCAGCGACAGATTTAGAAGTAGGCATACAGAGCTTGTTACCAGCTACCGTAAAAGAAAAAGGGGCTATTACAGTTAAAGCCAGAAGTCTTTTGGATATTGTGAGAGAGCTGCCAGATACACACATTTCTTTTCAAACCAAAGACAATTCTCGACTAGAAATTACCGCGAAAAAGAGTGTCTTTAATATCGTAGGTCTTCCTGCGGAAGATTTTCCTGAAATTCCTGGTTTTAATAGCGAAGAACAAATTCCTTTTGTTCGAATGAACGGTAAAACCATCGTTAAAATGCTCGACAAGACCCTATACGCGGCTTCTACAGACGAAGCTAGGTATCACCTCAACGGAGTCTATTTCGAGACCCTAGAGGACAAAGCAAAGGCTCAAAAAGTTTTTAGAATGGTGGCCACCGATGCTCACCGATTAGCCCTTGTTGATAGCTTCGAAGCTTTATTTGACGATACTTCCTGGAAAATGTTCCAGGAAGGCATCATTGTTCCTAGAAAAGGGCTTAACGAATTGCGTCGTTTACTCTCAGAAGGGGTAGAAGACTTTTTCGTATCGATTAAAGGGAAAATGCTTTTAGTAAAACGCGAAGGCCTTTTCCTTTCTATGCGTCTCATCGAGGGAAAATACGCTGACTATCGACGAATTATCCCTGAATCTATGCCTTCT
>RFNV01000181.1 GCA_009927005.1 Pseudomonadota bacterium | reverse complement strand
GTTGGGCAAGCCTGCCGGAAAAATAAAACTTCCCATCGGCCATGGAGCCTTGAGCGAGGACTCCGGAAGCGTAAATTTTGGAGTCTGCCATGGCACCATCTGCAAATTCGGCAAGGCGACCATTAAAGTAATATTTCCCATCTGCCATCGAACCTTGAGCGAGGACTCCGGAAGCGTAAATTTTGGAGTCTGCCATGGCACCATCTGCAAATTCGGCGAGGCGACCATCAAAGTAATATTTCCCGTCGATCATCAGCCCGTCTGCCAAAACGCTGTCGAAGTAACTATTCCCGCCGCAACTCCCCGTTCCCTCGATCAAGCTCCCGGAGTCTTCTCCGCTCTCAAAACAGGTTCCGAGCCAAATTCCATCGCCACTGTTGTTCAAAGACGTTTTGACACCACTCAAGTAATAGCCGTCCGCTTGAAGGCCATTGGTGTTACTTCCCGGATCAAAATCTGAGACTGAATAAATCACACTAGAATTTTGCTCGATAAAATCTAAGTGTCCATTTGTAGCTGCAGCAGTTTTTGCAGCTGACATCCTTACTGCCCAAACAGCAGCTATTTTTCTTGCAGTATCCGAATTATAGGTGCCATCCAGTTTGCCATCGGTTTTGAAGTCCTCTTTCATGGCAGTCAGAATCGAGGAGAGCTTATTACTGGAACTGAGTTCAGGCACATATAAATCTTTTACAAAGTGAGAAAACGCGGCTACTGCCAGAGCTGACTTTACTTTGCTTGAGTCTAAACTCAGAGCATTCGGAGCATCTGGAAGCACCGATAGATCAGCAGCGCTCAACCCAAAAAGCCTCGCAACTTCGGCCTTTGCTGTGCTCTTTGCCTGAGTGAGATCTATGTTGTTTGTGAGAAGGCTTTTGACCCGGTCTGCTTCTAGAGTCGACATGGGAGTCAATGCGGCTGAGCTGTTCGAACCTCCGGATGAGATCGCAGAAAGATCTGATGCTTCTTTCGCCACTTGTTCTGCTTCATCAATAAAAGTTCCACCAGACGATTTAACGATCACTGAGCCCGTGTTTTTTGGAAGTGTGAATCGATATTCTCCATTTGAGTTGGTGGTAGTCGTGGCAAGAAGGCTTCCTTCAGTTCCATTTGAATTGAGATCGTAAACTCTTACGGTTGCATTTTGAACTCGCGCTAGCTGAACGACACCAGACAAAGTGTAAGAGCTAGGCGTGTAAGAAGTAGGAGAAATAATTCTCGAACATCCTCCTAAAAATAAAATCGAGAAAATGAGTCGAATGGCTTTCATCTTAGTCCTCAAACGTGAGCTATGACTAAGATTTTAACATGCGGTATATAAGGATCAGTGATTGTGAAGAAAATTTCACAATTGAGTTGTTGATAGTTAAGGCTTTTTCACAATCAGTTCGTAGCAGGGCTGTTTTTGCGCTAAAAAACTTTGCTCAAATTTGGTTCGACCCTGAGGAAAAAGTTCTAGGGCGTTTAACGGGTGAGGGGAAATTTCTCCAAACTTTAAAACTTCAAAGCCATATTTCTGACTGCAGACATAGTGAGCCTCTTCGACATAAAACTTTTGGTCAGAAGCCAAAATCAGATATCCATTTTTTTCAAGAGCGGCTATAAGCTTTGGCATCGTTGGATGGAAATGCCAGCGGTGCTTTCGATGAGCATTCTTGGGCCAAGGACACGGATACAAAATATAAATTCGCTCCAACGTTTCGGGCGCAATTCCCGTCATAAAAGCAGCAATCGCATTTCCCCGAATCCCTAAAAAGTTTTTTAGGCCACATTCCTCTGAGCGGCGAACCAACCGTTTTCCCCGCATTCGGTCTCTTTCGATTGCAACCAAGTTTTTTTCAGGATGAAGCTTGGCCATAGATTCAAAAAAATGACCGGTGCCGGCCCCAATCTCAAGCCAAAGCGATCGCGGTTTTAAAAATGAGCTGGGAATTTCTGGATGTCGACGGTTCTGAAAAAATTCCTCGTAGCGTCCGTCGGCAGAGTTGGTTTTTAAATCCCAGTTAATGCGAGAAGCATTAAACTCGGGAGGTAAAGACTTCGGTAACATAAAGGTTGGCGGAGTTTGCCCCAAGTTTTCTCAATAATCCAGCCTTAAGGGGTCGGTTCGTAGCACCTTCGGCAACGAGCTTCGTAAAACTCACCCGCACCAACAAGAATCTGGCTTCCGCTTTTGGTGTCCTCGGACTCACGTCTTTGGGTTCTGGAAGCTGTGTTTCCACAAACTGTGCATATTGCTGACATTTTTGTCACAACTTCCGCCGTCGCCATCAAAAGAGGCATCGGACCAAAGGGGACCCCCCGATAATCCATATCTAAGCCAGCTACAATGACCCTAAGCCCGCGGTTCGCAAGGCGGTGACAAATTTCGACCACACTGGGGGCTAAAAACTGAGCCTCATCAATGCCAACGACTCGAGTGTTGTCTTCTACCAAGCCCAAAATTTCCTCGGGATTTTCGATATTCACAGCGTGAAAAGCCAGCGATGAGTGGCTCACCACATGGTCGTTAGAAAAGCGATTATCTAGTTTAGGTTTAAATACTTGCACCTTTTGGCGAGCAATCTTCTCGCGATTGATGCGCCGTATCAATTCCTCGGTTTTTCCACTGAACATGCTCCCGCAGATGACTTCAATCCACCCCATTGACCCTTGCTTCGTATTAACCAAGACAATCCCCCTGTGTTGGATTGGGAATATAATGAAGGACAAAAAATCAGACAAGAAAAAGCCCAAAAAAGTTCATTGCGGAAATAGGCCCATTTGTGGGACAGTGTTTCCATGTCGACAGAACTTGCGGTTAGCCCGTATTCCACGGGAGCTAAAATTGGAAGGGTGTGGTTTCGTTTTAGAAGCTTTTCCCCGATTCCTCTGTTTTTGCTGTTGGTGGTACTTACTCCAAACTTTACTCCTAGCCTCCTGCAAACTTCCGTTGCTGTTTTAGGAATTTTCTTATCAGAAGCGCTAAGAATTTGGTCGGTGGGATATGCTGGCAGTGCGACCAGAACTCGCGGTGATTCAGTCCCTCAGCTAGTTCATGCGGGGCCTTACCGATACGTCAGAAACCCCCTCTATGTCGCAAATATTGTGATGTACACTTGTGCCGGAGTCATTTTTGGCTTTTCTGGACTAAGCATTTTGATCTTTCTGTTTAGTGCTGTTGAGTACATTTTCATTGTCGCTTTTGAAGAAGAAACTTTAGTGATGACCTTTGGGGCTGCTTACGAAAACTTTTGTGAGAAAGTTCCTCGTTGGTTCCCGAGCTTTACACCCATGATTGAATCAACAGGCCAGACGTTTTCTTTAGAAAGAGCCTTAAGAAGTGAAAGAAGTACTTTTATCTCTCTTTCCATGATGGCTTTGCTTCTCATTCTGAAAAAAGCTTTTTAAAGAGCTACTGTAAATTGTCCCCCAAAGCCGAGAACTGTTTTTTCCAAAAATAGCGCTCTCATTTCCGCTCCCATGCTGAAATCTTTTGCAAGTGAGAAAATGATTCCCCAACTTAAATGGGGACCCCACTTTTTAAAATCCCCAACTTGAGAAAGGTAGCGGCTGAATTGCCCTCCGCCAGACAAGAATCCTGTAAAAAAGCGGGTTTTAAAATCGAATCGATACCCGAGCTCAGCCATGAAAATCTGCTCTAGTTGAGGGTAGACTCCTGTGTCACTTCCATAGGTGACTCCTACCTGGATGTGCTCTGTTCCCACGGGGATATAAAGCCTTGGACAAAAAACCATTTGAGAGCTTTCAAATCCTGGGAGTTGATCGGGAACGAGAAATTGAATCCCAAGGCCTACCAGGTAACGTCCTTCCTCCGACGACTCTACCTGTTTCAAAGAAACGGCTGAAAAAGAACTAAGTGACATCAAAAGACTGAGCAATAAAAAATGGTTTCTCATAGGATCCTTTAGGAAAAAAGATACTCTAGCCGCTTTAAACACGCTAGCGGTATACTTTTTTCATGAAAGTCGCTTTAAATCAAAGGGCTGTAGAGGTTTTGGAGGCAAGATATCTTTTGCGAGATCTTAGCCAAGGTCAAATTATTGAAACTCCCGAAGAGCTTTTCGAAAGGGTCGCAAACAGTGTGTCTGAAGCAGAAAAAAAAGTTGGAGGAAAAAAACAAAAAGACTTTTGGTTTTCGCGCTTTTTAGAAAGCCTTGTTGAGCTGGAGTTTCTGCCTAATTCGCCCACTCTGATGAACGCTGGAACCCAGATGTCTCAGCTCAGTGCCTGTTTTGTTATTCCCATTGAAGATAATTTAGGCCAGATATTTGATTCCTTAAAGTTAGCAGCTTTGGTCCAGCAATCCGGAGGAGGCACCGGCTTTTCCTTTTCTCGCCTGAGAAGAAAAGGCGATCCTGTTTCTTTATCCACCGGAGTGGCCAGTGGTCCAGTCTCTTTTATGCGAATTTTCGATACTGCTACCGAAAATATTCGCCAAGGAGGAAAGCGACGAGGCGCAAATATGGGGATCTTAAGAGTGGATCACCCCGATATTGAGGAATTTGTCCAAGCAAAGCTGAATCCTAATTCTTTTGTTAACTTTAATCTCTCGGTGGGAGTGACCAACAAATTCATGAAAGCCGTTCTGGAGGGAGGAGAGATTGCGTTAGTCGACCCTTGGAATGGAAAAGTCTGTGGAAAAAGAGATGCTGGAGTACTTCTGAAACTGATCGCTAGCTGTGCTTGGAACTCCGGTGATCCCGGAATGATTTTTTTGGATCAAATCAACCGAACCCAACCCACTCCTGATCTGGGGGAAATTGAAGCAACTAACCCGTGTGGGGAAGTTCCGCTTCTTCCTTTTGAGGCTTGTAACTTAGGATCAATTAATCTCACCAAAATATTAAAACAAACAAAAAAAGAATGGGAAATTAATTGGGAAAAGCTTTCAGAGCTAGTGGCTTTGGGAGTTCGATTTTTAGATGATGTGATTGACGTCAGCGAGTGGCCTTCACCTTTAATTGAGAGACAAGTAAAGGGAAACCGAAAAATAGGATTGGGAGTCATGGGGTTTGCAGAAATGCTGATTCTCCTTGGAATCCCTTACGATTCTCCTAAAGCAGTGATGATAGCGGAGCGACTGATGAAATTTATTTCTGACAAAGCCTGGGAAACCTCAAGTGCCCTAGCCAAAGAAAGAGGCGTTTTTCCCAATTGGAAAAAGAGTCGATTTGCAAATCAGAAAAGAAAAGTAAGAAATGCAACGGTGACCTCCATTGCTCCGACTGGAACCATTAGTATGATTGCGGGAACCTCGTCAGGCATCGAACCGCTGTTTGGGCTTTCTTATACTCAGAAGAATATTTTAGGCGGAAAAAGTTTTCGAGTTTTGAATCCCATTTTTGAGAAAATAGTTAAAGATCAAGGGGGGGTATCTGAGAGAGAGTTGCAAAAAGTTCAGAAGACAGGGAAGTTGCCAGGAAGCGACTTGTTTCGAACCGCCTTAGATATTTCGCCTAGCGCTCACTTAGATATTCAAGAAGCGTTTCAAAAACATACCGACAATGCCGTTTCAAAGACCATCAATCTTGCCGAGACTGCTTCACCGGAAGATATTCTTAATATTTATTTAGAAGCGTGGAAGCGACGTTTGAAAGGAATTACTGTATTTCGGTATGGATGTCGCAAAGAACAAGTGTTTGAATTAGGGCAAAGCTGCCACTCAACGGATTGCCGGCTTTAGTCGGTCTTAATCGGAAAATCCTTTAAGCTTCAAGGTCACGGGTGAGTTTTCGTCAAGCGAGGCTCCTGTTTCAGGATTTTGAGAAACAACATAACCGTTTCCAGAAACCTGAACCTTTTCGACGTATTGATTAAGCAAAGTCATAGCTTCATTCAAAGTCAGACCCTTCAAATCAGGCATAATCCACTTACCATTGGTGGTTTTAACCAGTTCTTTTGGGGCAGAGATGTCTTTTCGAGGCTTGGCCTTTGTTTGAGAAACGACTTGCGAGGGACCACGATTGAGGATTTGAAGAGAGTGCTCAGCTATTTTTTTGAAAAGGGGAGTTGCTACCAAAGATGCATAGTATTCCGATTTGGGTTCATCGACCATTACTCCAATCAGAAACTGAGGATTGTCAGCTGGCAGAAATCCAACGAAGGAAGAGTAATATTTTTTGCTTTTGTATCCTGTTTCTGGGTCGTATTTTTGCGCCGTCCCCGTTTTTCCAGCAACACGAACCCCGGGGATCTTTGCTAAATAACCTGTTCCTTTTTCATCTTCAGTTACCGAAAGAAGCATCTTTTTTACTTGTTCAGCTGTTTCTTCAGAAATGATTCTTTCACCGCTCACCTGACCTGGCTGATTTGTTCTATCTGAATCAAGAAGGAGTGTCGGTGAAACCAGTACGCCCCCATTGGCAAAAGGAGAAAAAGCAGTCACCAATTGAAGAGGAGTAGCTGAAATTCCTTGTCCAAATCCCATCGTAGCGAGAAGAAGAGGCGTTATCGAGTCTGGGTTTTTCTTCTGGCCACTTGTCTCCCCGCTGAGTTCAATCCCCGTTTTCTGCGTGAGACCAAATCTATCTAAGAGATCTTGTGCACCTTGAGATCCTATCTTTTGAGCAACACGAACAGCCCCCACATTGCTTGAGTAAGTAATCACCTTGTCTAAGGAAAGCGATTTATGAGCATGCTTTTTATCTGATTCTGAAATCAGTGTGTTTCCAACTCGAACTTTGCCGTTCCCACAATCAAGAACACTTTCCGGCTTGAGGAGATTTCTCTCCAAAGCTTCCGCTGCAAAGAGCACTTTTAGAGTTGAGCCAGGCTCATACAGAGCTTGGGTGATTTTATTTTGTTGGTTGTCGGAGGAAGACTGGTTCGGTGTATTGGGGTCGAAAGTAGGGCGTTGAGCAAGAGCGAGTATTTCACCGTTCGCAGGATTCATGACTACTGCCATGACCGCTTGAGCTTTGATTTCCGTTTTTGCTTTATCCAGTTCCTGTTCGACCATCGATTGGATTCGTCGATCGATAGTTAAATCGACTCCCGAATCTTGTTCATTTGCCTTTGTGTGAGTTTTATCGATATAGCTGGTATTGCCTCGTCCATCTTTGGCAAGCTTCCGGCGTTCTTTTTCTTGAAGCAGGAGTTGGTTTAAGCTGAGTTCAATTCCGGAAAGTCCATTTCCATCGATATCAGTGAAGCCCAAGATATGAGAGGCGAGGGATCCATTGGGATAGACTCGTTTGTTTTCGGATTCAATTCCAAGTCCTGGGATCTTTAGTTTTTTAATTTCGTTGGCCTTTTCTTCACTGAGCTGTCGTTGGAGCCATACAAAACTTTTTTTCGGATCTAATTTTTGAAGCCACTTGGAAGTTGATCCTCCTAAATGACGAGACAGTAGGAGGGCCGTTCTTTTTCGTGAAGCCAGTTTTTTGGGATGTGCGTAGATAGAAGTGACGGGAACACTCATGGCGAGTTCCTCGCGATTTCGATCGTAGATCGGCAAACGGTAAGGGGCTTTCTTATCCGTGCGGGTAAATTGTCTTTTTGATAGTTCGCTTAAATCTTCATTAGGAAGAACCTGGAGCTGAACGAGTCTGAAGGCAACCAGAGAGAAGAATGCAAAAAATGAGAGGTATATAAGGCCTAATCGAACTTTCAGCCATTGGCTCATTTTATATTCCCATATCGATACACTTGGCTGAGTTTTGGGGCCTCAAGATTAAGATCCTGACTGAGCTGTTTCAGTCTGTGGGGAGAGCTAATTTTTGCCCATTGGATTCTTAGGTCCTGTTCCGATTGCCGCGCCAGTTTCAATTCATTCTCTCGCTTCACAAAATCATAAGTCGCACGCACGTTTGCCGTGCGAATCCAAATTACAGCGGCACTCACAATAAAAAGAACAGCCGTTGAAACAGCTATTTCAAATTTTCTTGGGGTCATAAGATTGGGGAGAGAAAACTAACTTATTTAATTTTAGTTTCTTTACTGAAATTTTTCAACGCATCGAAGTTTGGCGCTTCGCGAACGGGGATTTTGAGACAGCTCCTCGGGAGAGGGCTCGACTGGCTTTTTCGTCAAAATTTTGACTCGAGCATCTTTCGTGCACTGACAAATCAGTTCCTGGCAGATGCAACGACCCGCTAGGCGCTTGAACACGGTTTTTACCAGTCGGTCCTCAGTGGAATGGAAAGTAATGACGACCAGCCGGCCACCGGGTTTAAGAATGTCGATGAGTTTGGGAAGCGTCTCAGTGATTTCATCGAGCTCCCGGTTAACTGCCATCCGAAGCGCCATAAAAGGAACTGTGCCGGGGTGCGTTTTTCCAGTGCGTTTCCCTAAGCAGTCGGCCAAATCTTGAGTGGACTCAATCTGGCCCGCCCGAAAAGCATTCAGGATCTTTCTCGCTAAAGCACGGGAGTTTTTTAAATCCGCATTGTAATAAAGGATATCTGCAAGTTCCTCTTCACTTAAGCGTTCGAGTAATTCCCTGAGAGTAGGTCCCTGGGTTTGATCCATCCGCATGTCTAGGGGACCGGGCTTTTGAAAAGTAAACCCACGTTCTTCTGAAATTAACTGGCGGGTGCTCACCCCTAAGTCTAGCAAAATACCGTCGAAAGTCTGTGGACCTGCTAGACCAGGAAATTCAGAAAAACGCCGGTGATGAAGCTTTAACCGCGGATCTTGGCCCAAAAGTCCGGCCTTGAGGTAGTTGTTTACTGCAGAAAGATCTCGGTCCACTGCCCAAACCTCACTAGCCCCTCCTTTGATGAGAGCCTCGGTATGGCCTCCTTCCCCAAAAGTCAGATCTGCGTAGGTCCCCACTCTTTTTAAACCAATAAATTCAATAACTTCTGAAAGAAGAACAGATTTATGTAGCCATTCCATAATTCAAAAATAACGCAACGCAAAAAAGTCCTAAAGGTCTTTGACGCGACGCCGATAAAAGCTGGGAGCGCAGTAATGCGCCGCATTAAACAAGTATATCGTGGTAGGGTTTACCACTTTTTTTAGGAGAGAACCATGGCTATTAGCTTATTAAGCAATCAGGCGGGTATTAATGCCCGAAGGCATATGGAGACGACTTCGCGGAGTTTTAGCGAAGCCAGTGAACGTCTTGCTTCGGGAAAACGAATTAACAAATCAGGAGACGATGCTGCTGGCTTAGCGATTTCGCAAGCTATGGAGGGAAAAATCCGTAGTATGCAGCAAGCTCGTCGAAATGCTCAAGAAGCACTTTCGCTGATGCAAGTCGCGGAAGGTGGTATGAACGAAGTGAGCAATCTTTTAGTGAGATTAAGAGAGCTCTCGATTCAAGCCGCCAGCGATACCATCGGAGATAAAGAACGAACGATGTTAGATCTTGAGAACAAACAGATTAAAGAAGAAATCGATCGTCTTGCGAATGCAACCGAGTACTTTGGTACTTCTTTGCTGAATGGCCAGGGAAAGGAATTTACCTTTCAAATTGGGCCTGATAATTCGGAAGCGAACCGACTTGAATATTCAACTGCGAGCTTGGACTTGCGAGCGTCAACTTTAGGAATCGACAGTGCAAGTTTGTCAGATTCAAGTTCGGCGCTGGATGCTTTATCTCAAGTCGATGAAGCCATTACAAAGTTGAACACACCTCGAGCAGAAGTGGGAGCGATGCAGACCCGATTCAATTCGATTGTAAATAACTTGTTTATTTACGAAGAGAATATGTCGGCAGCAAAAGCGCGTATTGTAGATGCTGATATTGCTCAAGAGACTGCAAAAGCGGTTCAAGCTTCAGTGCTTCAAAGAGCAGGAGCTGCAGTAATAGCTCAAGCAAACACAATGCCGACACTTGCGTTGAAGCTTCTAGAGTAGTGCACAAATCGGGGAGGCTAGCCGGTACAGTGTTTCTACCGAGCTAGCCTTTTCCCTTTAAGGAAAAACTAAAACCGCTTTCCCAAAATTTTGCCGATTTTCTAAATAATGGTGGGCTAGCCCAGCTTGTTCAAAATTAAATTCGCGATCAAGGGTCGGATTGAGATGTCCGGCTTCAATTAAGTTCAAAATTTCATTCAGCCAAACCTGTAGAGGATGGAAGGAACGCTTCCAGAGTGTAGCCAAATTAAAACCGCCAACTAAATTGTTCTCTTGAGTGAGGTCAAAAATATCAACGGGATACCATTTTCCTTGATCGATATCCGATCGCCAGGGCTTTCCTGATTTTAGCTCATCAAAATAATTGAACGCTCCAAAAGCAATGAGTCGTCCTAGAGGAGAAAGTAATCCTAGCCCCATACTCCAACTGCTGCCCCCATGAGAGTCAAAAATAACGTCGAATCCACGGCCTTCAGAAATTTTTCTTAATTGGTTCTCAAAACCTGTGCTTTTAGGATCAACCAAAAATTTAAATCCATGATCTCTTAACTTTGGGTGTTTAGCTTCGGAGGCGACTCCCACTGGGGTGGCCCCTACCATTTTACAAAAGTCGTAAAGAGCTAATCCAACTCCACCTCCTGCCGAGAAGATAAGTGCTGTATCCCCCTTTTTTAAATGGGCCAGTTTTAGGGCAATGGCATAAGCGGTGAGATAGTTGACCGAAATGGCAGCCCCTTGAGAGAACGAAAATGATTTGGGAAGCAAAAACACCTGCTCCTGCGGCACACAGATCTTACTAGAATAGCCACCAAAAAAGGTGGGAGCGAAAACTCTCTTTCCAATCCATTCCTGCGAGACTTTTTCTCCTACCTTACAGACAAGCCCACTTACTTCGTAACCCGGTACCATGGGGAGCGGGGGAGCTTCTGGATAGCGCCCTGTTCGGGCCAAAATATCGGCAAAGTTAATTCCAGAGGCTTTGACCTCAATCAGAATTTCACTTTCTTTGGGGGAGGGATCGGGTCCCTCTTTCACCATGAGGACCTCGGGCCCGCCTTTTCTTGTGATCCAAACTTGTTTCATCTTCTTTGTGAGTTCTTAGTCGCTCGTATTATAATTCAGACTCACATGTTTCTAAAAAGTAATTCATGGCCGGCTTTGGAATTATTGAAAGCGCTTGCTATAGCAGCCATGGTCATTAACCACAGTTGGGCCTTTGTTATCAGTCCGCAGGATTTGTTGGAAAATCGCGAAAGCATTTCTCTAGCTTGGGCTAGGATCTTTCACTTCTTCTGTTTTTTTAATATTTGGATTCCAGCCATAGCGGGCACAACGCTTCGACTTCAGGAAAATATGGGCAAGCGATTGTCTGAATGTGCTTTTCGGTGGGGAATCGTGTTAGCGCTTGGCGGCTATGCCTTTGCGCTCTGGGATTCGTCGCCTGACATTCTTCGTTCATTTAATCCACTTCATTTTATGGCTCTCTCCTTTATTTTTATTGCCCTCCTTCTAAAATGGGCGCCTCTCAGGTTTTTTCCTTGGATAACGGGTGGATTCATTATTCTGGCTCTTTTTGTTGATCCATTGAGAAA
This sequence comes from Pseudomonadota bacterium, assembly GCA_009927005.1. Classification (GTDB taxonomy): domain Bacteria; phylum Bdellovibrionota; class FAC87; order UBA2466; family UBA2466; genus RFNO01. The sequence goes on along the minus strand of RFNV01000181.1, from coordinate 9,114 downwards.
TGGGTTGGGAAATCACACGAATCAATCTTTTTTTAGAGCGGTTCTCTTGGGGTCCGAAAATGTGGGCTGGTCGTTGATTCCTTGGTTCGGTTTGGTGCTCGTCGGATTTTCCTTTTCGGAACTCTATTTAAGATCAAAAAATCCAAAAAAGCTCCTTGCCATTTTAGCCGTTTGTGGTCTGCTTGTATCAATCGGTTCTCTTCTTGTTGAGCAATCGCAAGACTTCATCAAGAGACAGACAGTATTAGACCAATATTCAACTCTTCAAATGCCCCGCCTTCTTTGGTTGGCAGTTTTCAGTGGCTATGTGGCGGTTCTTTCAACTATAACGTTAGTCTATAATCGCAATACCAAACTGCTAAAGGAATTTAGCGATCCCTTAGCCATCAGCTCCTTTTGGCTATTTTTCATTCAGTTTCCGATCATGATTCTATCATCTTCGGCATTTGAATCGTTTTCATTTGAATTGCGAGCCTTTTGTTTTCCCCTTTTTGTTTTGCTTTGGTGTTTTATCTTGGGGCGCCTCATTATTGAGATTGGAAGAAAGAAATTAACGATTTCAATTGTAAAGCGGCGAGATTATCAATGAACTTCAAAAACTCCATCGCAATCATTGGAGCCGGATGTGTACTGCCCGGAGCTAGAAATACGGATGAGTTCTGGAAAATACTATGCGAGGGGAAGAGTCAATTTTGTTCGCTGCCAGAAGAGCGATGGCCCAAGAACGTGTATTTTGATCCTGAAAACAAACAGGGTGATTCGACCTACTCCGATCTCGCTAGTTTCGTAGCGGATGATCTTTTCTTTTATAGCCAGTCAAGCTTGCCGCGAGGACATCAGATGATGTTAAAAGCGCTTAAGGAGGCCGTAGCTCCTTTGCCCTTAGATGAAATAAGAAAAAAACGAGTTGCGGTTGTCCTAGGATGTATGAATCCAGAAGAGGGAGCCGCGGTTAGTTTAGTAAAGGCTCAGGAAAAGAGTTTGATTGAAGAATTAAAATATAAGAAAGTTCTGTCTGCTAACGAACTAACGACTTTTGAGCAAGAGTTTAATAAGTGGTTCCCAAAAAGTTCTGAGTCCAAAGATATTCACTTCCCTAGCTCCTTGGCTTTTTATATTCATCGAGAACTTGGCACAAAGGGTTTGGCTTTTTGTGCAGACTCGGCTTGTGGTTCTTCGCTCACAGCAATTGATTTGGCTTGTCTCCTTTTGGAGAGTCGTGAAGTCGACTTGGTGATAACAGGCGGAGTTGAAGCTAATTTAGGGATTGAGACGTACATTCCCTTCAGCAGGTTAGGGGTTTTAGCGCAGAAAAAGAGCCTACCCTATGATTCGCGGAGTGAAGGAATCGTCCAAGGTGAGGGCGCCGTTTTATTTGTCCTTGAGAGACTCTCAGATACTCAAAAGAAAGAAAAAGAAATTTGGGGTTTAATCGAAGGGATTGCGAGCTCTAGTAATGGATCGAGTTCGAGTCTGTTTTCACCTTCAAAAGAAAGTCAGAAAGCCAACTTTGTAGAGCTTGAGAAAGTTGCCACAGATCACCCCATCTATATTGAAGGGCATGGTACCGGCACTATCGCTGGAGATCAAAGCGAACTCGAAGCGCTCAGTGAAGTGTTTCAAAAAAAAGTATTTCTGGGTTCAGTAAAAGCAATTATTGGTCACACCAAAGGGGCAGCAGGGGCTGCGGGCCTCTTAAAATGTTTGTTGAGCATCCGACATTCGTATATTCCCCCTTCGGCTTATTTTGAGAATTCTTGCTTAAAGACTGGAATGGGAAATGTAATTATTAATTCAAAGGGAAAAAACATAAAAAAGAACGAGGAACCTATCCAAATGCGAGTTTGTTCTGCGGGGTTTGGAGGAGCCAATTACTATCTGTCCTTGAAAGAATACAAAGATCAGCCACCATTAGGTGAGGAGGCGATTTCTTCCTCAGGGGATCCCGTAATCATCGCTTTTTCTCAGGTGCCTTTTTTTGATGAGATCCCAAGCTGCAGATATCACGAATGGAAAATCCCTCCCAATTTAGCTGAGCATCTTGATTTTGCGCAATTAGGGGCCCTAAGAGCGTTTGACCTAGCGCTGGAAAAGAGTCTCATTTCAAAAGAGCTGCTACAGAAACACAAAACTTGTATGATTTCTGCTTCCCATACCCGGACTGAAAAAATCGAAAAACTAAATCGGGCGCTTCAGTTTAAAAAAATCGAAGGGCAGGATTTCGCGTTTCAAAAGAAGCTGAAAGAGTACAGAAACGGACTGGTCAAATTGGATGAAACGAGTTGTCAGGCCCTAAACAGCATGGTGAGTGGTCGGGTCGCAAATGCTTTTGATCTTAAGGGTACAAACTTTCATATCGATGCCGATTTTTCATCATTGGGCTATTCGCTAAAAATGGGCAGACTCATGCTCGAGCATCAGAGGGCCGAAATGGTCATTGTACTGGGAATCGAAGAAACTCCCGAAGAGCTTCCCTTCCTGATTTCCCGCAAATCAGTATCCTGTTGGGTTATTACTTCTCAGGAAATCGCAACGAAAGAGACACTGCCCCAACTCGGTTCACTTGGCGAGGTTCTGATTTCTCATGAGAGGTAACTTGATTCAACAAGATAGTATCTATAGCGGTGTCGCATCTTGGGAGTTTATCGCACCTCAACTCCCAAAATACGAAAAAACGTGCTTTGTGTTCCCGGGACAGGGTGCCATGTTTCCTGGGATGGGTAGAGGATTTGAAGAGGACCCTACTTTCCAGCACTTTTTTTCGATTGCAGACATCCAATGTGAGAAAGCTGGTTTTCCGAGACCCTCTCACTATGCTTTTTCACCTCACTTACTCATGTTAGAGGAACTTGAAGCAGTGGAGTCCTTAGCTCTTTTTACCTTTTGTGTGGCTATGTCTCATAAACTGGCTAAGGAGGGAGTCCGACCCCAAGCAGTGACGGGACATAGTTTTGGGGAGTTCGCAGGTCTAGTTGTCTCAGGAATACTGGATTTTGAATCGGGCTTATCCTGTGTGCTGAGTCGAGAAAGCGCTCTCGAGGAACGCAACAAAGCCGGGTTTATGATTGCCGTAAATACCAATGAAACGAAAATAAAAGAGATCCTACCTCGGCAAAAGTTTTATGTTTCAAATATCAATAGTCCGACACAAGTGGTTATTTCAACCAAATGGGACCAACTGCGGGAAATTGAAGGTACTTTAAAGAAAAGCGACATCAAATATAAGCGATTAGCAAGCCCCCAGCCCTTTCACTCTCCATTACTCGAATCTACCAAAAGCAGACTGGTTCCGCCTTCCTTTAGAGCGCATCTCATCACGGCACCTCGAATTCCCTTTTACTCGGGTGTTCAGAGAAAATGGTTAATAAACGAAAAAGAGGTTCAATCGGAACTGAATCTAATTCTTCAAAGGCAGCTTACCCAACCAATCGATTTTAAGAATCAAGTGGAGGAGCTCTCCATCTTGAGTGGAAGGTTCATTGAAGTTGGCCCAAGATCGTTCTTGGTACCTCTTATTAAGGAAAACCTCTTGCACAAGAAGGTGACCGTTTCATGGTGTGGAGATCTTCTTAAGCCGTCGGAAAAAAAAGCTGAGCAGGTCTCCAAAGTAAAACGTAGTCAAGTCGCCGATGCCACGTTAAGGCGTATCAACACAGTCATTTCTCGAGTAACTGGATACTCCATTGAAAAAATTCGATTTGAAGATAAGTTTCAGGAAGATCTTGGGATCGACTCGATAAAGACTCTTGAAATATCTTTGGAACTACAAAAAGAGTTTCAGCTGCCACAATCTGCTCTGGGACCCTCATCCCCTATGAGGACCGTGGGTGAGTTAGCATTTCAAGTAGAATCACAGAAGAAAAAATGGGGCTCGAGCCTTGAGGCGAACAAAACTAAACCTGCGAAGTTCCTCTTATATAAAAGAGTGTGGAGAGAAAAGGAAATAAGACCGGTAATGCCTTTTTCTCCTGGAGATAATGCAGCCTGGATCAGCATAAAAAAAGACTTAAACATCCTTTCTGAATTTCAAAACCGTTCCAAATTAACCAGCAAGGTCATTCTGGATTGTTCTGCCATGGAACAAAACCTCTTCACATCAGATTTTATAAGAGACTCAATCCCCACCTTTTTTAACCAGATTCAGGAGCTTCTCAGAGCGAACGTAATCACTTCAGGAACCGAAGTGACAGTTGTGGGTTTGTTCGAAAAAAATGGATTTTCCAACATGGTAACGACGTTTTTTAGATCGCTTAAAAAAGAGAATGAAGTCGCTTTTGTGTCGGAAATTCTTTTTGAAAAAAGGGACGAAATCAACAAACAGATCGTCACCAAAGAGCTTTTCTTAAAAGAAGATCAAAACGTAAGAATCAGGAATGGAAAGAGATTTGTCTTAGAGCTTAAGCCCGTGGAAGGCTCTTCAGGAAAATCGATTCCCCTTGGGGGAAATCTAGTAGTCATCGGGGGAGCCAGAGGAATCGCCAAAAGTATTGTGACCCAAGTTTTTGATCCGAAAAACTGGAAAGTTCATGTTTTAGGAAGAACTCCGCCCGAAAAAGTCGCTGAATCTTCCTATTACCAGGTGGACGCCACTGACGAAGTAGCTATGGCTCATGTGTTTCAACGCATCGTAAGTGAACATGGACCAATCGATCTCTTGATTCAATCAGCCGGGAGTGAGATGAGCCGTAAGTTTCGAGAAAAAACGGTAGAGGAGATCAGATCAGAATGGATTTCAAAAGTCTTGCCCTCAAAAACCGCTCGTGATTTGGCTGAAAAGCATACAATTCCCGCTGCGATTCTTTTTTCCTCAGTAATCTCAGAGTTTGGGAATCAAGGACAGGCGGTTTATGGGGCAGCAAACGCATTTTCTAGAAAACTGTGGGAAGAGAACCGCGTGGGGGACAGCAATCGGATCACAATTGATTGGCCGCCGTGGAAAGAAACGGGAATGACGGCTAACCCAGTGATTCAAGAAGTTCTTCAAAGAGCGGGAGTAGCAGTGCTCCCACCAGCGGAAGGCGCAAAGTGGTTTCGAGAAATGGGGTCTTTAGGTGGGGGGATACTTTGCAGTGAAAACGATCTTCTTCTTTATCAAGGGTCGCTCGCTTATTTGAGAACTCTCAGCTCGCTCCATCCCACGGTGTTTCCGAATGACGGCAAGTTAGCTGTCGAATTGCGAGTCTCTCTGAAGGAGTTGCCGGAATTAATCGACCACTCAGTTGAAGGAAAGGTGCTTTTACCCCTAGCGCTCATCGGCACGTGGTTTATGGAAATTGCGCGGGCGCTAAAGCTGTGGGAAATCCATTTGAGTGTATTAAAAATCTTTCGCCCCCTGGAACTTCATGAGGAGTCTGTGCAACTGTTGATTTTGGTGGAGCTTAGCGAATCGAAACCACACGAGATGGAAATGTCCCTAATGCATGCTGATAAAACCGTGGCCTATGGAAAAATCCAGCTTCAGGCTCGGAGGGATTCGGAAACCAAAGCAACGTCGTTAAATCTTCGAAATTGGCTTAAAGCAGAAGAAATTTACAATCGGGAGGGCCTTTTTCACGGACCAGAATTGCAACTTCTCGATGAGGTTTTGCTGAGCGAAAACGAAGAAGTGTTTGGAAAGATCAATCGCAAAAAGATTACCGGATTAAATCATGAGAAATTCTTAGTTGAATTTCCTCTGATTGAAGCGGCTTTGCAGACTGCTGCGGTTGCAACTTGGAAATTGGAGAGTTGGAAGGGGTTGCCTGTCGCCATTGAAGGTGTAGTTCTCAAAGAAGACCTAGTGAAAGATAATGGTGCGAACTGGGTCGTCACACAAATGGAGATTGCGGAAGACCTTATGACGGTCTCGCTTCAACTCTACGATGAACAGGGGAAATTTCTGGGAAAAATTGAGAAAGTCGTGTTTCAAAAAAAGAGCTGAACCTATTGTTTGTAGCCTTCTATATCCACGCTGATTGCGCCACAGGGGATGTTCGATCCATCGGAGGGGTTTGTCATTGAACCGGAAAGAGATCCAGAAAGATTGCCCGTTAGGAGGCAGCCATCATCTGAGATTGTATAAGTGCCAACTAAAGTGCCAGTGCACCCACCAGCCCAGGTCATGGAGGCATTGGTCACCGTTCGTCCATTGGCGGTCCCTGAAACAGTGCCATTCAGGGTACTCGATGTATTCCAGTTTCCAGTTAACGCCGTTCCTGTCTGTGTTATCATGGTGTTAAGGTCTTCACTCAAATCCACTGCACCCCCCGAGGTGGCCATACTTCCGATTAAATTTGACTCAAAGGTTCCATCGAATGGCTTACTTGTATCCCCGCAATTTTCGGAGGGAATAGAGCCTGAATTGAGGGGAGGGAAACCAGTACCCTCTTGAAAAAAGGGGCTATCCGCGTTGATTATCCCCGAATAGGAAAGCCTACGTAAATTTCTCGAAGGGCAAGGGGTTGCCCAATTTACGCCGATGGTATTTTTTCGGTCTGCCTCAGCCGAAGGTACAACTCGCCCTGCAACGGGCTCATCACAAACGTCAAAGTCAACACTCACACGGTATAGATATTTTTGGGGAGTTGTGGATCCCAGTCTTTCGAGGGTCACTCTTGGATCTGTCTCCGCGACGATCGGCACCGAAGTTTCGGCATTATTTTTAAAAAAGTCTACTGTCAAAAGCCCTTTTGGATAGTTATAGGTTTTTCTATTTGCTGAATAATTATTATAGTAAGGATCATGACCAATTTGCGTTGGCTGAATTGCCAAAGGACATGCTTGCCCCGCAGGTAAAAGGTAAGCATCGAGTGTGTATTTCCCATTGGTTGGTGCATCCTTTGTCGCACAAGGGGCCCCATTGGCTGCTTTGATAGGGTGAGCAGGCAATCCAACCGCTTCAGGATATCTCGCCGCTAACTGAAGATCATTCATGATTTGGGAAACCCAAGGATTTAAAAGCGCATTAAACTGCTGCCTGTTCCAAAGTGTTCTCGCTGTATTTTTTTGGCTAATCACTGCTTGCATTGACGCTAAAAGAATAATGAAAGATGCACCAGCGATTCCTAAGATAGATAAAAGAACAGCCATTCCTCTTTTGTTTTTTGAGAATTTAACCATTGGCCAATAGTTTACCACAGGTGATAAACTACCTTTTCAATGTCTGTTTTTAGAAAACAAAAGGGCGTTACGTTAATTGAACTGCTCATGGCTTCTACTATCGGATTGGTAGTTTTTTTGGCTACCATGCAATACCGACAAATGGTTTACAAAGAAGTCAGAAAGACGAGTGATACGGCAGCTGTCATGGCTGAGCATACTGCTCTCCAGTCTTTAGTTTCAGCCATTCCGTTAAGTGAAGCTTTCTCCGTTTTTTGTGGCAGTTTGAAGCATCCCTTTGGAAAGTATAGCAAGTATAAGGATGGCTCCGACGGATGCGAAGCCGTCTCCGGGCAGACAATCAACTCGGCCAAGCTCGCGGCTTGGGACCAGCTATCAACAAGTTATTTTGATTTTGCTTGGGGAGAAGCGAACAGAAGAGCTGAGATTCCCTCCACTTTAAGTGCAGACGATTTCGATTCCAAAGTTTCTCAAAAAATTGATCTCGCTGGTTGTACAGATTGTCACAAGGCTGGAGGTACGGCTCCAGTTTTCAACCCAGCAAATCTACTGACTCCCCTGGGGTTGGGAACATCCTTCGGACGAAGGCTTTTACGTTCCGAGATGTCGTTTCCAAGCATTCGTGACCCTAGCCGTTATCAAGTGACCCATACTTTGCGTTTTATTTCGAATCACAGAAGTATTCAAACAGTTGTGGGAGATTTTGATGATTTTGGATGTTTTCCTGCGGTTTTAGAAAGGACTAATTGCACAGTGATGGGGGTTGGGAGCGGGTGTCGGTCGAAAAGTGGAGTAGCCTGCTCTACACCTGTCTGTCCGAGCGGAATGAAATGGCCGGGTGTCCGTCAATGTGTCTGTAGCCAAACGCGGCAAGACAAAAAGGGTAACGTTACCTGTGTACAATATAAAACGACCTGGAATTGTTGGAAACACGATCCAAATCTAACCGTATTAAATGCTCAGTGTCCCCATGGTGAAATTAGTATAACCCCACCTGTTTTTATCCTCGATCGACCGAACTGCTTGCCCCGATATTCGGGTTCGGGAGCCTATCAATATTGGAGCAAGTGGAGCTGCCGGCAGCCAAATTCAGAATATGCAAACCAGCAGAAACGGTGGGATGTAACTTACGAGTTGGAAAGTCGGTGGACTAGTATTGAGGACCCCCTTCCCCGAAGAATGCTCACAACAGGGGCACTCAAATGAAAAAAAATATTTTCGGTTTTACACTCATCGAAATGCTGATTGTCGTGGCCCTCGTCTCGACTTTAGGCGTGGGAATATTAGCTTTCCTGCGAAATAGTTCCAATGAAAAAAGTATTTCCCAAATGCGAATGCAAGCAGAGCTGGCAGGGGAAGCCCAATCGATTATTTATGAAATAAAAGCTCTTTTTAATCGTTCCCGTGATTTTCTCTATACCGCGGGAACGGAAAGTGGGCAGGGGGCTTTAGTCTTACGAGCGGATATGAGAGCCTGCGATGTTTTTGATCCTTCCACGAGTTCCGAAAATTTCACTTCAGTTGGGATTCTTTGCTGTGGACCACAAATGACTTTGACGGCAAATAAACCGGGAGGGGGAACTCTTTCACTTACTTCTGCTTGTGATAAAGATTGGGGACTCAGCATTTTTGAATTTGATGGCTCTGGCAATCTAAAACGATCGACTTGCAAAAGAAATATTGCCGAAATGCACGTGTTTAAAGTGGGCAGTGATACTTTTAGAAACAGAGCAAGCCCCCAAGACATTGCCAATATCGACTTCGTAGGAAAAACGGCCCTCCAATCAGATGGAACTTGGAATCCCCGGGTGAAAAGTCTTTTTTTCCAGTTGGTGGCTTCACCCGGCAATATCGAGTCCGCTCCTTTGGTGACCTGCTCCCGAGTCGGCCTATTTTGAGAAAAGACTAATAAGCTAATGGCGCGGAGCTTCTAGAAATTTAATTTCTAATGTCAGTTTTGAGCGACTTGGTCGCCTTAATTCCTGAGCGATTTTGTCGCCCCAGTTAAGAGCTCAT
>RFNV01000142.1 GCA_009927005.1 Pseudomonadota bacterium | reverse complement strand
AAGGTGGTACGTATGCGATTAAGTCTCCGTAGGCAAGCTCTGCGTGTATTTTTCACAGCAGTGGTTGGTTTCAATCTCGTTGCCTGTAATGCAACGAAGTCCTCTTCGTCAGTGAGTTCTCCCTCTGGCCTCAGTGGGGACAGCGGTAGTAGTTCTTCATCAATCGATACGTCCTCATCAGTCATGGGAAGTTCTTCGAGTTCCTCAAGTTCCTCAAGTTCCTCTTCCAGTAGCTCTTCTTCCAGCAGTGCTCCAGTGGCAAGCGTAGCGCCAGCTCCTCAATCGCTTCCTCCGCTCACAGTGTCAGGAATCAGAGTATCGTCAGTCGATTCCGGAATCGAAGCGAGCGGAGTCACCTACAGCGGCATGTCAGACTAATTGTGAAGAAACCTTCATAATCTCTTCATATTCTTTAAGCTCAGCCGAAAATAATTCTGACAAGTTACCGTGATACTCTAAAAGCTAAGGCGGAACGTATGTTTACTTGGACACCCCATTTATCTTTTATCAGGCACCTTCTGCATTGCGTAAGCATTAAGAGTAAAAGGGAAAATACCGAAAAGGAGCGTGAAACCAAATGAAACGCTTCCTGTCATTTCATGCTGTTCTTTTCTTCTTCGCGGTATCCTTTGTTTCCTTCGCAGAGGAGAAAGGTCGCTTAAGTGCAAGCGAATTAGCTCCTGGGGCATCGGATGCTTTCTTTTTCAGTAATGCCGCTGGAGCAGATACTCAGTGTGATGAGGGGAGTGGAGTAGATTGCTGCGATGGCACTCTTCAAGAAACATTTTCAGGGGTGACGAGATTCACAACAAGCTATTGCAAAGGCCGATACGCTGGGAGAGCTAGTTCCACTCGTTACGGGATTCGCTTTGATACGTTTCATGCTTTTCGAAGTATCTTAAATGAAAATCAGTTAGTACTCGCAAATTCTAATGCTGGATGCACGAGCGCAGATTGCTGTCCCACCAGCGGAAGTAAGACCTATAATTGGCTCTTACTAAGAGCTCGTCCTTTTGATAATTACAGTTCTCCCATGGATATGTCGCTTGATACGACGTATGTCGGGGGAACGATTACCTATGCCCATTCTCAAACCGTAAAGTGGTCTGGAACTTCCAAGTTTAGTTTGAATAAACTCGATGCAGAAACAAAGACTGACTCGACTGCGTATGGAGCACGACTTTTTGGGAGCTCTACTTGCAGCGCGGGGGAATTTAGAGCTAACGCAGTTACGGATTTTACCGCTGCCAATCGGCCTCTTGGGAATTATGGGTACTGGCTCTTTGGAAAGAACGTAGCTTTTTACCGCCAGGTGGGTGCCGACCCTGTGATTGCAGTCGCATTTCCAAGGCCAGCAACAAGCCTAAGCGCTTCTGGAATCATGGCCTCAAAGAACAGGCAAGTGTTTGCAGGAAATTATACTGGCTTCACTACTCGTGGCGTGCAAGTCCAAAGAAATGTGATGCTGATTCCGGATGCTGCGGGAACTACGTTTACGTTGTCGGAAGTGGCAGACCCCTCCAATCCATTCTCGGTAAGTACTCTTGGGACATTAGCTTGCACAAACTTAGATGAGCCGAGCCAGGGCTTTTGCCGAGGAACCCTGAGCCTGACTGCCGTGCCCGGGTTTACCGGAAAAGCCACTTGCATGATGGCTTACGATATCGGTAACCGCGATCTCGTTTTTTGTAGCGCTCAGAATCCTTCTGCTGATAGCAATCACCGAAGGGCTCTTATTACGATTGCAGCTGTATCATCGCACAAGAGCGTTCTGACGATGACTGCGTCGCCAGTTCACTTAGATGCCAATACTTCTTCTGGGCAAATGTGTGCGACAGTCGAAAACAAGACTTCTAGAGCAGTAGACACTTTAAGTCTGACTGGGAATTTAAGCGGAGATTTTTCCTCTGCTTCACTTTCTGGCTCAGTAACATCTCCGTTTAGTGGGCTCGTCGGTCCAGTGCCTGCGTGCGGGACTTCGCTCCCCGCTTTTTCAAAGTGTAAGATTTGTTCGACTGTGACTTTAGCTTCCCAAAAGGTCAGTGCTCATGCCTTGACGGTTACTTATGGGGATGCCCCCAGCTCAACAAAAAGTATTTCGGAAACCGCAGTGGCAACCCGTGGGGTTTCGACCCTGCAATATGAAGTGAGCAAAGTCACCCATAACAAGACGCCTTCAATTAAAGCAATATTTGCTAATGGCACCACTCAAAACATCGATGCGATTAAAGAAAAACTCCAGTGTAACGGAACCTGTACTTCTGAGTTAGGAACCCGATCGCTTGCTTACACCCTAGAAGGGCTTGAGAGTGCTTCCGCTGTTGGTGATGTGCTGGTGAGCACCGAAGAAGAGCTCTGCTACAACGATGAAGACGACGACAACGACGGCACGACAGACTGCCTAGATAACGACTGCGATTCGGAGCGGGGAGATATCAGTAACGCAAGCCTCTTGTGTAACTATGGCCCCGAGCGAGATTGCAGTGATGAGTTTGATAATGACAAAGACGGCCTGACTGATTTTGATGATTCGGATTGTGGAGCCGTGATATCGCTTCCTATTTCTTTAATTGCTGATGTGAAGAGTTCCAATCGAATCGATTTGAACTGGGCATCGGGGGGTCCCCTACTAGCCACTTATCAGATTGCTTATCAATTAGGGGCAAACGCGCCGGTTAATTGTAGTGCTGGAACTGTCATCCCAGCGGCTACTCAAGGTGCAGCAACCGTTGTTTCGGTAACGGGGCTCAATCCCTCTTCACAATATAGTTTTAGAGTCTGTTTGGCAAACGCACTGGGTGATTTAAGCAGCGGAACAACGGTTTCAGCTAGGACGTTTGAGCTGGATACTGTACCTCCCGCTTTAGCTTTATTTCAGCTAAACGGGGGAGCTCTCTATTCTACTTCGGCAAGCCCCTTCTCCGTGAACGCTACTTTAAGTGCATCGGATGATAACGGC
>RFNV01000309.1 GCA_009927005.1 Pseudomonadota bacterium | reverse complement strand
TCATGAATAAAGCGCAACTTGTTGAACAACTAGCAACTGAATTGGAAATGACCAAAGCAGATTGCGAAAGAGTTATTGATGGAACCTTAGATATCATTCGCAAATCAGTAAAAAAAGGTGATGATGTAACTATGGTTGGTTTTGGAACATTCACTCGTTCCAAAAGAAAAGCTCGTACAGGACGAAACCCTCAAACTGGCGCAAGCATCAAAATTCCTGCTTGCACAGTACCCAAATTCCGTCCTGGAAAAGCATTCAAAGATTATCTGAATTAAGAAATCTTTGATTTATCGCTTTTTCTAAAAAGGCCCTGCTTGGTTAAGAGCTTTCTTAACAAGCAGGGTTTTTTATTGACGGCTGAGTCACCTTATTGACGCTTTTGTTCGAAAGTTTTTAATCGACAGGGCATTTAGAAACCTATCTGAGGAAAAAATTTCCTGCTTAAAAAGGTAAAAACAGGTCTTGCACCTGTTAAGTCTTCTGAAGCAACGCCCCGTAGTGCTTTGGCACAAGAGATGCTTCTTCTACCTTTATGGACAAAGGTATATACACAGCATTATCGGGCGGTTTGGCGAAGTCTCGTGAAGTTGAATTGATTGCCAATAACTTAGCTAACGCAACCACACCGGGTTTTAAAAGAGATACGGGTACGTTTAACGAATATCTCACTGAGTTGCGCCGGAATGATTCGGTAGATGGAATTCAAAGAGAAATTCAAAGCCTTTCCGATCCCAATGCGCGACCCACTGGCGACAAAAGCTTTGTCGAGCTAGATGGCGTGTACACAGATTTTCGGCAAGGAACCCTTCAAAAATCGGGTCGGGCTCTGGACGTCGCAATTGAGGGGTCTGGCTTTTTTGAAGTGCTTACCCCAGCTGGGATCCGATACTCTCGCCAAGGGAACTTCAGCATCGATGCTGAAGGGAGATTGGTAACAACCAGTGGCTTTCCTGTTTTGAGCAAAGCGACCCAAGGTCAAGCAGCCGTTTCTCAACTCGAAGTAAGAGGAGCCCCTCCTGTGACCGGACAAATTCCGGATCGACAGCCCGATGCCCAATCAAGAGTCATCCAACTCGGTCAGGGGCCCATTCGGATCACTGAAGATGGAAGAATTCTCCAGAATGGAGCCGAAGTAGCTACTTTGAGTGTTGAGGAATTTCAAGAATCTCAATGGCTAGAAAAAATGGGAAATAGCTACTATCGAAACACTCACCCGGGGAACCTGAAAAATGGAGTTACCACGAGCAAACTCCATCAAGGATTTATTGAAGGTTCAAATGTAAACCCGGTTACGGAAATGACTCGGCTGATTGAGGCCACTCGTGCCTATGAATCTCATATGCAAGCCGTAAAAACTTATCAGGACATTGATAGCAGAAGTGTAAACGATATCGTTAAAGATAGATAAAGGAGCGAACCATGATTAGCGCCCTAAATAGTGCAGCATCAGGTATGGAAGCCCAAATGGCACAGATTGACAGCATTTCGAACAATCTCGCGAACGTAAATACCACTGGGTATAAAAAGAGTCGCGCTGAGTTTCAGGATTTGCTTTACGAAACTCTTCAAGAGCCAGGAGCCAATACTTCTGCACAAACACAGGCTCCTGTGGGAATTCAAAGAGGGATGGGCGTAAAAGTTTCAGGAACACAAAGAAATTTTGAAATTGGTAGCCCTGTTTCTACCTCAAGAGATCTCGACATGATGATTCGGGGCGAGGGCTTTTTCATGGTTCAGCTCCCCACAGGGGAAACTGGCTATAAAAGAGATGGATCGTTCTATCAATCTTCCGTAGGACGCGTGGAAACGATTGATGGCTATCCACTCCAGCCAGAAATTACCGTTCCCCAAAACGCAAAAAGAATCGAAATCACCGATGATGGAATCGTTTGGGCGATCATGAGCGAAACCGAAAGACAGCAACTGGGACAGGTTCAACTAGCAACTTTCCTTAATAACGGTGGTTTAAAAGCAATGGGGAAAAATATTTTCCTCGCAACAGAGGCCAGTGGACCCGCTAATATTTCCGTTCCTAATCAGGCGCCTGTAGGCGGAATCATGCAACGGTATTTGGAGTCTTCGAATGTCGATGTGGTGAAAGAAATGACAGACATGATTTCCACCCAGCGGGCTTTTGAAATGAACTCTAAAGTGATTCAGACCGTCGATCAAATGCTTCAAAACACTACTGGAATAAGGTAATCAAAATGAAGAGAGTGATTGTTTCATTTTTCTTGGGTAGTTTTTTGTGTGCAGCTCCCGCTCCCACAAAGTCACAGATGCCTTCTCAGCTCGAGAAAGCTCTCCATGAGAGCGCTCGTCGGGATTGGCCGCAGGCGACCCGAATAGAAGTGACCCAAATCAATACTCGGATTAAAGCTCCTGAGAAAGCAGCTCTCATGAGTATGCAGCCGCGACCCGCGCTGGGCGCTGTTAGTTTTGAGTTGGCATGGGAAGAAAAGGGAGAACCCAAGCATACTTTTGGGACTGCTATCGTCAAAGTTGAAGAGCCAGTCGCGATTACAACCAAAAACGTAAACCCTGGGGAAGCGCTTGATGAAGAAGTAATACGTTTTGAGTCTCGTGAAGTGTCTCGTTTCTCTAAAAACGGAATCTTTACTCAGCCAAGTGAGCTCGAGAACAAAATAGCCAGGACCTTCATTCGCTCCGGAAGTATAGTTAGCCCAACACAAGTTGAAACTCCCTCAGAAATCAAGCGAGGGGAAATGGTTGATTTGCTTTTTGAAAACAGACAGCTCTCTATCACAGCTCGAATGAAAGCTTTGGATAATGGTCGAACCGGTCAGTGGATTCGAGTTGAAAATCAAAACAACAAAAGAGTGGTGCGAGCCAAAGTGATTGATCAAGGCCGAGTGGCATTAAAGTAATTTAAGGAGAAAGAATGAGAATCGTCCTGATAGGAATTGTCCTGTGTGTGCTTGGCGGGTGCGCTTGGTTCACCCCTTCAAAAAACGAAGTAGAGATTCAGCCTCCTCCAAAAGTGACGCATTACCCTCAACAGAAGCCGAAGAAAATTCAAAGAGAGTTAGGTTCACTTTGGAGTGAAGACTCCAGCTGGAATCAAATGTATTCCCCCACTCAAACTCGCGCTCCAGGGGACATTGTAACGATCAAACTTGATAAAAAATTTATGGCTCGTTTAGAGCAAGCGATCAAGCGACCAGTTCCTGAGCCCCTAGCCGAATCAGAAAACAAAGAGGGTAAGAAAGATAATAAAAAAGATGCAAAAGGAGCGAAACCGGTTCCTCAAGAGGTCGCCAGCGCACCTGCGGCTCCCGCGGACGCAGCGCCTGAGGGCCGTGGACCGGCCTCTGTCAAAGCGCCTATTAAACTTCCTGAAACGGTTGAAGTTACGATTATTGAGGCTCTGCCTAGGGGAGGCTATCGAGTCGCAGCTAATCATGGTTTTAAACCAGCTGATGATTCCCCCTTCGTCTACATTCAAGGAATTTTGAGAGAGCGAGAAATTGCAGCTGATGACACCGCTACTTCTGATGCTCTTTTGGATCTCAAATTTGAAAGCATCAAGCGAGATATGAAAGTGACTACCTACGATGAAGGGGACGAGCAATGAAGAAAGTCTGTTTAACCTTGTTTATGTTCTGCGCTTCTGTTCCCTGTTTTAGTGCGCGTTTAAAAGACATTGCCACATTAAAAGGGGCAAGAGCCAATCAGTTGTTTGGGTATGGGATTGTGGTAGGGCTCGCTGGCTCGGGAGATAAATCAAATGAATTAACAGAAAACTCACTCGGCCTAGTTTTGAGAGGACTCGGAGTCGATGTTAAGAATCAAAAAATGGAAACTAAAAACGCAGCTGCTGTGATCGTTACCGCAACTCTTCCTCCCTACGCAAAGAGTGGAACACGGCTGGACGTACAAGTGTCGAGCGTTGGCAGTGCAAGCTCGTTGGAAGGGGGAACTCTGATGATGTCTTCACTCCGCGGTGCTGATGGAAAAGTATACGCGATGGCAAGTGGTAAAGTTCTCGCTCTAAAGAAAATGGCTGCCGGAGGAGGAGCTGGAGGCGGAGGGGGTTCGAGCGCTCAAAATCTGGTGACCGGTTTGATTCCAGGAGGCGCTTCTCTGGAAAGAGAAATTCCCCAGAATTTTGCTTCGATGAAAGAGTTTCGCTATCAACTCTTGAATCCTGATTTTACAACCGCTGTTCGAATGTCCCGAAGAATTAACGAGGAACTCGGGGGAAAGTACGCAACGGCTGTTGATGCAGGAACGGTTGATGTCTTACCTCCTTACCATTACGAAGCCAACCCAGTGGAGCTATTAGCACAAATTGAAGTGATCGATGTCGAAGCAGACACTCGATCCAAAGTTGTTATTAATGCGAAGACAGGAACAGTTGTATTAGGAGATCAAGTGCGAATCGCCCCGGTTGCAATAGCGCAGGGAAATCTCAAAATTGAAATTCGAGACGAGAGAGCCCCTGCTGCTGAGGGCGGAGCTTCTCCTGCTTCTGAAGGAGAGCCCGCAAAAAAGGATCAAAAATTGATCGTCATGAAAAAGGGAGCGAGCATTGCCGACATCGCTTCATCGCTTAATGAGATGGGAGCTAGCTCTGAAGACCTGATTTCACTCCTTCAAGCATTAAAAGCATCAGGCGCTTTAATGGCCGAAATAGAAATGCAATAAACTATGAAAATTAACACGAACCCAAGTCCGGTTATTCCTTCTCAGACGGAAACTCAGCCACCCGAAAATAAGGAGTTGAAAAAGGTGGCCAAGCAGTTTGAAGCAGTTTTTATTAACCAGATGATAGGCGCAATGCGCAAGACTGTAACTCCGGGCGGTTTAATTCCGGAAAGCAACGCAGAGCGTGTTTTTAAGGGCATGCTAGACAGTGAAAATGCTGAGAGAATGGCTGACAGTGAGCAACTAGGCCTTTCACACATCGTCTATGAGCATTTATTGCGCACTTCTCAGGGAAGATGATAAACTATAAATAAACGAGGAGTGGATTATGAAAGTTTCCAATCAAGTTCCTATGCAACCCACCGTGGTTGATAAATCAAAAGAATCCACCCCATCTTCAAAGGTCACCACCGATACTTCAAATCTGCAGGTAGGTCGGGGAGGTAACGGTGCTTCCGTGGAGATTTCCGAACATGCTCAACTGATGAAACAAGCAAGTGAAATTGCTAGAAACACCCCAGATATCAGACGAGATAAAGTCGAAATGCTAAAAAAGAGCATTAAAGACGGAACGTACCAGGTTGAAAGCTCAAAGATCGCTGATCGTTTGGTTGATGATCATCTGAGAACTGATTTTGGAAAAAATCTTCTGTAAATTTTTAGTTTAATTCTCAAATAATTTGAGGCCTCAATGTCTATCCGTTCCCAGGAACTTTTGCTTACTTGGAGCCAGGAGTGTGTTGAATTGGCTGAGCAAATATTAAAAGTCTTGGAAAAGGAGCGAGAAGGGCTCATCGCTTTTGACATCGAAAAAATCACGAGCAGCACGATTGAAAAAACAGCTTTAGTAAATCAGCTCAAAGAAAAACGGGAATCACTCAAAAGGCTTTCTCAAGTCCGCTTTGGAAAAAGCTTGTCGGAAGTAGAATCGGAACTCTCAAACGACTTGGTGGATAAATGGAGAACCCAAGAGTCTCGATGGAGAACGTCTTGGCTGAAACTCTCAACACGAGCTCAGTCCAATCAAGGCCTCTTGAAGCACTCACTAAAGAATGTCGATCTTCTTCTGGGAAATTTAAAAAGCCTTTTCGGAAATCCAGGTGTCTACAATCAATCGGGTAAGCGCCAGGATCTTTCTACTTCGGGAAAAGTCTTGGAAGGAAGGTTTTAATGGCCGTCAACGATATCTTAGATGTTGGGCAGCGCGGACTTCAGGCGCAAAGGCAAGCGCTTACTACGACTTCCAGTAATATCGCGAATGCAAACACTCCAGGCTACAGCCGGCAGAGAGCTCAACTAGCCAATCAGCCTCCCCAGACTGTTCACGGTCTTCCCACTGGTTCGGGAGTAGAAGTAAAAAAAGTTATTCGTATTCACGATGACTTTGTTCAAAAGCAATTGGTTGATGAAAATCAAAGCCTCGGAAATGTAAAAATAAAAGCTGAGACTCTATCTCGATTCGAAGCTCTTACAACTCAGGAGGGCTCAAACCTTAACGATTCACTTAATCGATTCTTTAACGACTTTCGGGAGCTTTCGACAAATGTAGAGAATCCCTCTCTGAGGAATGTAGTTAAGGGTTCCGCTGAGAGTCTTGCTCGTGCGTTTAATCAGATGAGCAGTTCACTTGAGAGCGGTAGAAGAGAGTTAGATCTCAGAGTGGGCGATGCAGTCAACCAAATCAACATAGACGTAAAAGAAATTGCAGAACTCAATAATTCTATCGTTCAAGCGCAGTCTCGTGGAGAAGCCCCGAACGAACTGATGGATAGAAGAGATATGTTGGTTAGGGACTTGTCCCAAAAAGTAGATCTACAGGTGACAGAGGACCAACGAGGACAAGTGACTTTAGTTGCGGGAAATGCCGTTGTAGTTCAGGGCGCGGATCATTTCGAGTTGAGTGTTAGGCGATCTGCAGCTGCCGGAGAAAAAGCTGCGGGGAGTATGAGCATTTTTGTAAACTCAACCGGTGTGCCTCGAGAGATTACAAAAAGTATCAAAAATGGTGAGTTGGCGGGGCTTATGCAGGCTCGAGATAAAGTGATCAATCCAGCAATGCAGCACTTGGATAAGATCGCTTTCAGTGTGGCTCAGAAAGTAAATGAAGCCCATAGTGAGGGAACGGGCCTTGATGGAGTTTCAAATAGAAAGTTTTTTAAAGAACTCGGAGATAAGGAAGAGCATGCGGCTTTTCATTTTGGTTTAAGTGATGACATCAAACAAAATCACGAGCTGATCGCAGCTGGACAGTCGGATGCTCCTGGAGATAATCGAATAGCGCTTGCAATTTCAGAAATTCAGAACGAAAAGATTCTTCCCGCTACCGAGCTTGGAGGGTCCGTTAATTTTACAATTAACGAATCAGTGAACAATCTTGTTTCGCAAGTGGGAGTCAATACTCAGCATGAAACACAAATGTTTGAACATCAACGAGCCATTGTCGACCAACTAGAAAATTATCGACAGTCTTTTTCAGGCGTGAATCTTGAGGAAGAAGCGCTTGATATGATTAAGTACCAAACTGTTTTTAATGCCTCGGCCAAAGCTATGAAAGTCGGGGAGAGCCTTTTAGAAACTATTCTGACTCTAAAGGACTAATTTATGCCTAGTCGAATTTCGACATCTCAATTATTTTCGAATGCCCAAAATCATATTACGACTGCTCGAGAGCGTGAAGTCAGTTCAGCGACGAAGGCGGCCACTCAAAAAGAAGTAACCAAGCCATCTCAAGCGCCAGCCCAATGGACGGTAGCAGCTAATTTAAAAGACGATTTATCTATCAGGGAAACGATTGCTAAGAATGCCAAATTTGCAAATAGCTTTTTGACTGCTTCAGATAATACTTTGGCTCAATTGCAAGAATTAGTGGGAAGAACCCATGAGCTGGCCATTGAAGCAAGTGGGAGCGCTTCTGTTAGTCCCGATCAATATTATCGAGTGCTTCCTGAAGTTGAAGGATTGTTTCAAAACGTGCTTCAAGCCCTCAATACGGAGTTTGGCCACCGGCCTATTTTTGGCGGCTATCAAAGTCATCAAAAAGCTTTTGATGCGGAAGGACGCTTCATGGGCGATAGCGGAAAAATTGAGGTAGAAATCGATCGAAACCTCAAAGTGCCAGTGAATTTGTCAGGCTCTCAAATTGTTCTCGGCGAAGGGCTCCAACGAGGAGTTAATTTGATTGATACTTATCAAACCCTTTTATCTGGACTCAGAGAGGGAGATGCTGAACAAGTTCGCGCAAGCCTGGAGGGGTTGACGGGGGTGGTTGATCAGTTTTCCCTAGGGCGAACCCAAATCGCTGGAGCCATGACTGAGATTCAAAAGGCTCTAGATTCCCACCAGATTCAACAAGAGCAGGGACAGAAAGTGATTTCGGAGTTAGAGGATGCCGATCCTATTAAAGTGTTTTCCGACCTCACTAGAGACCAAACCGTTCTTCGCGCAGCCATAGAAACCAATCGAAAAGTGCTGAATGAAGATCCTGTCGGCACCTTACTAAAGTAGCCTCGCGTCAAAAACTTCACAATTCCCCTTTCAAGTAATCGCCACTTTGAACCGAAAGTATCTTTGAAGCAGGTGCTGACGTTCTATGCTCGTATTAACTAGAAAATTAGGTGAGAGCATCGCAATCGACGACGATATCAAGATTGTTGTCGTTCAAATCAAAGGCAAGCAAGTCCGATTGGGCATTGAAGCGCCGCGCGATACGAAAATTCACCGAGAAGAAGTCTATATTGCTATTCAAGATTCAAATAAAGCCGCTGCCGAGAGCTCAATTCCTACCCTAAAAACTCTTGCTAAGACATCTCGAGCCAGCTAGCATTTCTGTATAACAGGTTTTCCCAATAAAATCA
>RFNV01000114.1 GCA_009927005.1 Pseudomonadota bacterium | reverse complement strand
CTTCTTTTCCTCCTCAATAGGGACAAAACTACATGTTTAACAAGACCCCGATTTTTAGCAAAGCCACCTATGAAGGGTCAAACAAAAATCTTTTTTATTTTTAAAAAAACAGGTTGCCAATTCAGAAAAACACGTTCCTTTTTTCATTGCGAGTACAATAATTTGCTCTTAGCTGAATAGGTTTTTCTTGACTGGTGATGTTTTGAATCTGCAGCACAGGCTCGCACTGTGAAAGGCTTTCATCGAGCTGTGCTTTCCACCAAGTATTTCCTGCTTGAAATATCCATTCTTTTCCCTGACGAACTCCCGAAATATTTTTTTGATTCGCTTTCGTTGCCCATATTCCATAGAATCGGGAGGCCCCAACCCTTTCGTACTTAATCCATAATTGTTGATCCTTCGCTAAGTACCCCTCATCGAATTGGGTTCGGCCTGTTTTTGGAAAAGTATGGCTCATCACTAAAAGTAGATTAGGCAATACCACCAACGTCCATATCTTTTTGGGAAACATGAGACTTGATGTAGCCCAGTTCAGCCCTGGTGAAAAGGAAAAGGTCATTGTATATTGGTCCCATGCCAGCGTCTGAGCGAATTCCGGGATATTTGAGAAAGTACTGTAAGGGGCAAGACTATGCTCGCTATACTGCCCGCGAACAATCCACTTGGCGATACATCTTAAGACAAGCCCGGGACTTTTTTAAAGATCATGCGGTTCCAATTTATATGGAAGGCCTCAAAAAAACCGGAATCAGCCTAGAACAAATTCCTAAAATTGATGACATTGATAAATGTTTGAAAGACTTCGGGTGGGGCGCAGTTGGCGTTAGCGGTTTTATTCCACCGTCTGCTTTTCTTGATTTTCAGGCAAGAGGGATCATGCCCATTGCGATGGATATGCGCACGCTAGAGCATGTTGGTTATACCCCTGCACCGGATATTGTTCACGAAGCCGCTGGCCATCTACCCATTTTGGCCGACCCGCTTTACCGAGATTATTTTAAGCAATATGCAACCATGGCTAAAAAGGCCCTGCAAACCAAAGAAGATATTGCTCTCTACGAAGCTGTGAGAGTGATTTCGGATATCAAAGAAAATCCCGACACTACGCCAGAGCAACTAAAAGAAGCTGAAAAAACCTTAGAGCAAAAAATCAAAGCTATTTCTGAAATCAGCGAACTTAATAGGGTTGCCCGCATGAATTGGTGGACAGCCGAATATGGATTGGTGGGAGATTTAAAACACCCCAAAATTTACGGTGCAGGACTTCTTTCTTCGGTGGCTGAAAGTAAACATTGCCTGAGCCCGGAAGTTAAAAAAATTCGGTTATCAATCGATTGCGTGCATCAGACTTATGACATTACAGAGCCCCAACCCCAACTTTTTGTGGCGGAGTCTCTCGAGCATCTGCCTGCTGTATTGGTCGAGCTTGAAGAAACTTTAAGCTATCGTGTCGGCGGCGTGGAATCCGTGAAAAAAGCACTTCGCTCGGGAACAGTTACGACTTGTGTCTTTGAGCAAGGGGCTTCTATCAGCGGAGATCTCTGTCAAATCATTGAAGAGAAAAATGAGCTACATTTCGTAAAGTATCAAGGCCCTGTTCAGATTGCTTTTGCTGAAAGAGAACTCCCAGGTCAAGGCCGGGAGAGACACCCTGAAGGGTTTAGTTCTCCTGTGGGAAGATGGAAGGCAGAACCCCAGAAACCTGCCAGTGAGTTAAATGATGATGAGCTCACAAGGCTTGGGCTTAAAAAAGGAACTCGTTGCCGATTGGAGTTTGTCTCGGGATTTGTGATTGAAGGCGAGTTAATTGATTGGGTACGTTCTCAAGGCAAACTTGTTCTGATTCAGTGGAAAAACTGTCGAGTGACCAGAGGCAGTGAAGTATTTTACCAACCCGAATGGGGAGTCTTTGATCAAATCGTCGGGGAAAAGCCGGTTTCGGTGTATGCAGGCCCCGCCGATAGAGAACTTTATGGTGAGTACGAGCTTGGAAAAGTCAGCACTTCACCGGGGAGAGCTTCCCCCTACTCCGCTTTAGAAAATAAAGTATCTATTTTTTACGATGGCCTTCGAAAAATGCGTGACGAAGCCAAAGCATCGGTTACCGAACTCAAACGTATGAGCGGTCAGATCATGTCGCAGACTCCAGAGGAATGGCTTTTAAATGTGGAAATTTTGGAGCTTCTGAACTCTTCTCTTCACCAGGCCGAGGGAAGCCGAGCCTTAGCCGAACACTTACAGGAAAGACTGCTTGGCCAAGCAAAACAGAGCTCACCCGATATCGCGAAACTCATCCACGAAGGACTACGACTCGCTGCGCCACATAAATCTCTTTAAATCTCAG
>RFNV01000213.1 GCA_009927005.1 Pseudomonadota bacterium | reverse complement strand
ACTTTTCCAGAAGGGATGCTGGGGTTTTCAAAAATTGACCAGTACGTTTTAGTGGAAAGAGCGGATGATTCATTGTTCATCTGGTTACAAGCGCTCAAAAAGCCCACTGTAGCATTTCCTCTTCTTGAGCCACAAATTCTTGAAAGAAGCTATCGAGTGGAAATGATCGATGAAGATATGAAGATGATACGCATGAAGGATCTCAAGCATGCTAAAGTATTTTCAATCATTACGATTCCCACCGATCCAACCAAGATGACGGCGAATTTGAAAGCGCCTGTCGTGATCAACGTAAAAGATCGTTTAGCAAAACAAGTTATTCTTCATAATCAAGATTATCCGATTCGAAAGGCGATATTCTCTGAGCTTCAACAGTATTGTTTGAGTTCTGAGAGAACGATCTTTCCGACTGAGGATAATTCAACCTACCATGCGATTCCCATTTCAGAGCAGGGAATTAGTCAGGCGAGAAAACTTACCGAGAATCTTTAACAGATTCTGGGGACTCTTTCTTGAGTCTTTGGTAGATACCTAGAACCTTCTTTACGTAAAGTTGCGTTTCTTTGAATGGAGGGATCCCTCCATATCTGTCTACGTTGCCAGGGCCTGCATTATAGGCAGCTAAGGCCCATTTTATATTGCCACGGTAGCGGTTTATGAGAGTCCTTAAATAATCGCAAGCCCCCATCAGGTTTTCTGTTGCATGGTAGGGCTGGCGGATCCCTTGAGCTTCTGCCGTTTTGGGCATGACTTGCATCAATCCCATTGCTCCTTTAAGTGAAGTCGCACGGGACTCAAAATTGGACTCTACTTGGACAATTGCTTTGATTAACGAGGGGTCAAGAGAGGAGCGTAAAGCTGCATCCTTGATACGTTGATTCAAATCGTGCGGAGCAGAGAATAGGGGAGTAACCAGAAAGAATGAAAGAATAAGGGGAAACATGATTACAGATAATAGACTAAACCATAGGTTCCCACGATAATGGTTCCGGTACCTGTGTAGAAACGTAAATCTCCGCGCAGCGTGGCCCCTAACAGAGGAATATCAAAGAAGATACCAGGGCCTACAAAAAAAGTTCCTCGGGTCAAAGGAGGCGAATTGTAGGTTAGGTTTGGCGAGCCATAACCGTAATTCTGTGTGATTGAAAAGAGAACAGAAGCGACATCGAGTCCGACAGAGAGTTTTATAAATTCTTCTTTGAAGGGAAGAGCATAACGACCCCCAATACTTCCAATCAAATAAGTTGAAGCTGAGAGGCCGCCCTCAATCGAAACACGAGGTTTGATTTGATAACCGGCTGAAAGACCAAAAGTCACAGTGCTGGCAGAAGTTCCCTCACTACCAAAGCGAGACATTCCTAGACTCGCGCCAATATAGGCATTGGAATCGGTGAGACTAGAGAGTTCTCTAAATAAAACTCGCGATTCGTCTGCAATTCTTGGGTCGCGAACAGTTCGTTTTGAAGCATCAGCTAGTTTTTCAGTTCTTGCACCAGGGAGTTCCTGATATTTTTCTTCTCTATGGTAAACCACTACCTCGTTGAAAGCCGACCTGAATTTAGATTCTATAAAAGCAGAAGTGATTCCGGTGCGAGGGGCATCCGTGAAGTTCTTTGAGCTAACAATGAATTCAAGCGGGTGGTTCTTATCAAAAAGAAAAACAGAGATGCGTTCTTGTTCCAATAAAGCAAAAGACAACGCATCCATGTTGTTTTTTCGAATCGTACGACTGATTTCGAGAGGGGTGAAGCCCGATAGTTCTTCGTCAGATGTAGTGGGCGAATAAGTACCAGCCTCTTTGTAAAGTCTTGCCAACGCTTGTTGGAGAGGGGCTCCCAAATTGAAAGTGGAAGAATCCGTTGAAGGGAGAACAGATACTTTAGTGGGTTGCTCATCGGCCAGGACAAAAGAAGGAGAGACCGAGAACCCGAATATGAGAGTGGCTAAAAGACTAAAGGATATGAGTTTCATGGATACCCTTATTTTAACACAAGAGTGTTTAAGCTGCTAATCGCGGAGGCACTACTTTCTTTTTGGAGAAGTAGTAGTTTGATGCACGTTTATTCGCACCGCTCAATCGGACACAGTTGAGTGCAATCCCCACTGGAGCCTTAGAGAAAACCTTACAGGTTTGGATAGCCTCTTGAATATCTTTCGGCCGAGTTGAGAAAATTCTGGCGACCAGAATAATCAAGTCTCCTAATCCGGCCCATTGATGAGCTAAGTTTGAGGCAAAAAGAGGAGGAGTATCAATAAAGATCATGTCATATTCACTTCGAAGCTCTTTTAGAAGCTGTTCCATGGGCTTCAAGAAATGGGGAAGAGCAACGGTTTCCATTCGTTGGCCACGAGGCATGAAGTCAATTCCACCGTATTCTGTCTTCAAAATAAGGTCGCGCCAATTAGGTAAGCTGGTTTCACCTTGCAAGAAGCTTCCCAGACCTTTGGTTGCATCTTCTGAGAAACCAAAGAACTTATTCGGGTGAGCAGTTAATAAGTCACCGTCAATGAGCAAAGTCTTTCGCTCTGGATTCTGAGATGCAATCGACAGGAAGTGCGTCAAGGTGCTTTTGCCTTCACGAGCGTGAGGGGAGCTTACAATTACCACAGGGCACTTGAGGTCTTTTGTTTCTCGAACAATTCGGTAAATCATGATCTTCAAGTGTTCAAGACCATACCCAGGAATATCGTCCTGAACGGTTCTGAATCGTTTCACTAGAGGTACCTTTCCCAAAACGGGTAGGTTGAGGCGATGCACTTCAGCTTCAGAGTCAAGGCGTGGGAAAAGTGCCATGAGCAGGACTGAAGTGACTGCGATCAGAAAAAGACTCATCGAAAACGCGCCATACAAGTACTTCGTTAATTGGGGCGAGCTTCGGTGATTTGGTAAAGATGGATTCGCAAGCTTGAAAATTTCAGCGCTACCCGCGGACAGTTCAACTTCGGTTTCTTGCTCTTTTTGATACAAATTGGTCATGAGCTTTTTTCGGTGAGAAAGCTCAGTAAGCATTCTCTCATAGTCGAGCTTCATTTGACCAAAACGACGTTCTTTTCCTTGCAGTTCTTCAATCTGAGTTTCAAGATTTTTTAATTGGAGCTTGCTGCTACGGTATTCAATTTCTAAGTTTGCTAGTTTCTTACTGACTTCAGCAGGAGGAAGAGGCGTCTTCATTGAGGCCATGACTTCTTCCTCATTTACTTTTGCTAACTGCTCAGAGGCTTCTAAAAGCTGTAATTTGATTGATTCGGCACGCTCTTTAGCATCGGCTGCAGGGGAAGCTTCCACCAGTTCCAATTGGTATTGCAGTTCGCTCACTTTCTGAGTAAGGGCAGTGATAGCTCCAGCTCGTGCGGTTAGCTCACCTTTTTTAGCGCGAGGAACTTCTAATAAGAGGGATCGGATAGCTCGATTGTTAGCAATTTTTTGCATCATTGAATGGCGACGCAGTCGAAGCCTTTGGAGTCCTTTTTCTTCCACGCTTTGTACAATGTAATTAAAAAACTCTTCGTTGTTCTGTTGGAAGTCAACGATCTGTTTTTCTCGTTCCTTGATCTGAGAGAGGAAACTTGAGATTTGTCGGGAGAGAAAATCACGTTTCATCATGATGTCTCTTTGGCCAATCTCAGGGTAGTACTGTTCGATTGTGTTCATGTAGACCAAGCAAAGATCGTGAGCTGCTTGAGCTACTTGTGAAGTACAATGAATATTGTAGATGTCGCTGTTTTTATCGTATCCTAAGTCAATAAAAGCTCGGAATCGCTCAGCTGGCAGCGGACTGCCACCGGGGAAATAAGGACGTAAATGAGGGGGACGGCCCTCATTGCTGTAAAACTCAGTTAGAGCAATTTGAAAGCGCTCCATCATTTCGGCGCTGCTGAGCAAGTTCGCTAAATTTTGTTTTCTGGATAAACTGTTATTTGAAAGCCCTGGAACAATTGCTTGGTAGAGACTTCTCTTTGAAGAGTCGATCAAAATACGAGCATGGGAATCAAAAACTGGGGGAGATTTACTAAAGTTATGAACAGCAACAGCGTAGATCGCAGCAACTTCTAGAAGAAAGAGCCACCAATGCGTTCTGAAATAAGTCAGCGCCTTGTAGAGGATCTGAAATTCATTTACAGGATTTTGAATCATAAGTTGCCAGCTTCAGAATGCTTAACGGTAGAAGTTCAAAGAAGCATGAAGGAAAAATGAGGGTTTCTGCATTTTTTTGAGGGCATCGAGTCAAACCAGAGGGGGAGCGTCTTTATGGCCAGAGTTAAATTAGAGGATGTGGTCATTTCGCACTTTAAAGGTAGTGGCCCAGGGGGTCAAAATAGAAATAAGCGAATGAGCGGGGTGAGAGTAAAGCACATTCCCACAGGGCTTACCGCTGCAGCTACCGAAAGGCGATCCCAAAAACAGAACTTAGAGGCGGCGCTTCTGAGACTCGAACAGAAGCTTCATAAATTGTTCCATCGACCTATTCCGCGAAAAAAGACGGCTCCTTCCGCTGGGAGTGTGAGAGATCGTCTATCAAATAAGCGTGCTCAGAGTTCTAAAAAGAAGCTTCGCAGCAATAAAAACAATGAATGGGATTAAGCAGGGTGCCGATACAAAGAGCAAAGGATATACTTAAATGATGGAACCGATTTCTTCTCCACTTCAAGGAGCTTTGGGGTACACACTTATTGGAGAAATTCTTGGCGTTACTTCTTTATCCTGGGTTTGTATTGGAATGATGCTAAGAAAACTTCGACATGAGGCAATTGAGATTCCTGAAACAGTCGCTCAACCGATCCCGCAATTTAAAGTAGAAGAAAGTCCTGAGTATTTAGCTCTTCTTGAAAAAGTCAGCCAACTCGAAGCAGAAAAGTTGAAGCTGCAAGAGGGACAATCGGGATCTGCAGAATTAGAAAAGTTACAGAAGACGATTTCCTATTTGGAAAACAAATTACTCGAGTACGAAATTGTTCAAGAAGAGATCAGCATTCTGGGCGAACTTAAAGCTGAGAATGAGAAACTGAAATTAGACTTGAACGCTTTGCGTAGCGCTACGGCTCCCGCTGCAGCCCCAGTTCCAGCTACCGAGGAGTTGATTAAAATGCAGTTTTCAGAGTTTGCTGAACCTGCAGAGCCTAAGAAAGAAGCGATGCCCGAAGACATCCAGAGCCTTTTGTCTGATATCGAATCGCTTTCCAAAGACAAACAACCCAAACCTTAATCCTGGTTTTTTCGCTTGCCCCTTTTTTCAAGGGCTTTGGTGAGTGCTTTTTCCATGCCTAAGACCTGTTCAATTCGATAGAGCAAAATCTTTTCTTCAATTCCGTCCGAAGGATAGCTTAGCCACCCCGTGTAAAAATCCTGAAACTGCTCTAGCTCCTTGATCACCCGAACTCTAACCAGCGGCTTATTGGTTTGCTCGGAAACGAGCCTCGCAAAGCTGAATTTTAAACTGTACCTAAACCTCTCGGGCTGTTCTAACGGGCCAGGATAGGTCAAAACGAGTTCGTTATAGGGGCCATTGACCGTTTCAGTGATGATTCTTCCTGAGTCCTTGTTTGAAACCCGCAAAGGGTAGTCGTTCAAAGATTTTAGCGCGGCCAGCCAAACATCATCATAAGAACCTTCGTAGAGTCGAGTTCGAAAAGCCTCGTCAGAGGGCCGTTGTGACGCGCATCCACCTAATACCAAAGCAGTGCTTAGGATACCCCTAAAAACCAGTGAGTTAATTAACTTCCAAAACGTCATTTATTGTTTATAATTTTAGTTATCAATAATAATATTAGCCAATAAACGGTTTAAATCAGGAGCGGCGCATCAGATGTTAACGCAGCAGGTAAACAAAGCCCTTTTTTGGGTGCTTTTCCAACTCTCGAAATCGCTAAAAAAGCGGTCTCAAAAAGACTGGGAAAAGTTCGTGCATCGCTCGATTGATTTAGAACCCTCTAGGGACCATCGGCAGAATCCAAACGTTTATAAAGGATTTAAACAAACAGAGCCGAAAACGCTTGCTGGCAAAGGCTCTTGGGTGGATGCGCTGCGGCTAGAGAAGCCGCGGGTTTCATTGCCCAGATGGGCGCAAGAAATTCAGCCTTTTCTTCAGAATCAATTGAGTGACCACACGCGGCGAGCTTATGAGGGGGATCTAAAGCAGTTCTTTTTGTTTTTAGAGGGGCGGATCAGTCCCGAGGATTTAAAGGCCCTTAAACCTGAGCACATCATTTTATTCCGAAAATCCCTCGAAGAAGGCCGTTTGACTGGAAAAGTATTGGAAAAAGCCACGGTGAATCGAAAGTTGGCTGTCGTGAAGAGTTTTTTGAGCTGGCTTAAGCTGAATCATTTAATTTCAGAGAACCCGGCCGAGCTTGTGAAAGGCTTTCCTCAAAGTCAGGAATCGAGTTTAAAGGGGTTTTCAGACGAAGAAGCCAGAAAAATTCTCCTTTTACCTCGGCTCAATTCAAAAGCAGGGGCGCTTCATTCGGCCATCCTCCACATGCTTTTCTATATGGGACTTCGAAAAGCAGAGCTGATGTCTCTTCGGATGGGAGATATCAGTGAAGAGCGCGGGGTTCCGGTGATTAAAGTGCGAGGAAAAGGGCATCGAGTGCGCATTCTACCAATGGTTCCGATAGTCAAAGCCAGTCTTGAGCATTATTTCCATGTTTGCCGAAGAGATCCGTCTCAAACCGAGAGCTTTGTCTTTACTCCGACGAAAAATCCTCTGAATGGAATTTTAGAAAAGCCTTTGGGCCCGAACGCGATTACGTACATTGTGACTCATTACTCGAAGAAAGCAGGAGTGCTGCAGAAGGTGTCCCCTCATTCCTGTCGAGCGACTTGTATTTCGAATGCTCTGGATAAGAAAGCCACCCATCGAAGCGTTCAGTACTTAGCTGGCTGGTCCACGCCACTGATGATTCAACGGTATGACAAGCGCAGAGAAGAGCTGAAAAACTCGGCAGCTTTTGTTGTGGATTACTCTATCGAGGAACAACCAAAAGGTACGGCTTTACTTTAGGCGGTTTTTTAATATCCTAGAGCTCAACCCCAAGGAGCGCTGCAAGGCATTCTGCCCTAGGCTTGGAACTGAAAAAACGGCGTTCAATCTACAAAATACATTAGGAGTCACACATGCATAGTGTAAGAGATTTTGTCGTAGCAGATATGGGTTTGGCCGATTGGGGACACCGAGAAATTAAAATTGCCGAAACCGAAATGCCGGGGCTGATGGCTATTAGAGAGGAATTTGCCAATTCTCAACCTCTAAAGGGCGCTAGAATCACTGGCTCCTTACACATGACCATCCAAACTGCGGTTCTGATTCAGACTTTGACGGCTTTGGGAGCTAAAGTCAGATGGGCTTCTTGTAACATTTTCTCTACTCAAGATCATGCGGCCGCCGCTGTCGCCGAGAGCGGAGTTCCAGTCTTCGCGGTAAAAGGGGAAACCTTAGAAGAGTATTGGGAATATACTCACCGGATTTTTGAATGGACCGACGGGGGCTACTCCAACATGATTTTAGATGATGGCGGAGATGCTACTTTGCTTCTTCACTTGGGAGCAAAAGCAGAGAAGGACATGGGCGTTCTTTCAAAGCCCAGTTCCGAAGAAGAAACCGTTTTGTTTGCAGCAATCAAAAAGAAACTAAGTTCTGATCCAAAATGGTACTCCACTCGCTTGTCGCACATTAAAGGGGTTACGGAAGAGACCACCACGGGAGTGAATCGTTTAATTCGGATGCATGAGCGCGGGGAATTGAAATTTCCTGCCATTAACGTGAATGACTCAGTCACGAAATCCAAGTTTGATAATCTCTATGGATGCCGAGAATCTCTTGTGGATGGAATCAAACGCGCTACCGATGTGATGGTGGCGGGGAAAGTAGCAGTTGTTGCTGGTTATGGCGACGTCGGAAAGGGATCCGCTCAAGCTTTAAGAGCTTTGTCGGCTCAAGTTTGGGTGACGGAAATCGATCCTATCTGTGCGCTTCAAGCGGCTATGGAAGGCTACCGAGTCGTCACAATGGATTACGCTGCTGATAAAGCCGATATTTTTGTCACAGCAACTGGAAACTTTAATGTGATCACTCATGAGCACATGGCTAAAATGAAGGACCAAGCGATTGTGTGTAATATTGGTCACTTCGACAACGAAATTGATGTAGCTTCTTTAGAAAAATACAAATGGGAAGAGATTAAGCCCCAAGTCGATCACGTGATTTTCCCCAACGGAAAAAGAATTATTCTGCTTGCTAAAGGTCGTTTAGTGAACTTGGGCTGCGGTACGGGGCATCCGAGTT
The DNA here is from genome assembly GCA_009927005.1 of Pseudomonadota bacterium. GTDB lineage: Bacteria > Bdellovibrionota > FAC87 > UBA2466 > UBA2466 > RFNO01. The sequence goes on along the minus strand of RFNV01000213.1, from coordinate 7,722 downwards.
ATGTTATGTCGTCCTCATTTGCGAACCAAACGATTGCCCAAATTGAATTGTTTACCCAAGCTGCGAAATATCCTGTGGGCGTGTACACGTTGCCAAAACACCTCGATGAAAAAGTGGCTCGCTTGCAACTCAAAAAACTCAATGCAGAGCTAACAGTCTTAAGAGAAGACCAAGCGAAGTATTTGGGAGTTTCCCTTCAGGGGCCCTATAAGCCGAACACGTATCGGTACTAGAAATGGCGATTCACCAACTTAGCGAAGAACAAGTTCGCTCCATGACCCTTGAAGAAAAGGATCGATGGTGGCTTAAGCATTGTTTCAAAGGGGATATGCCCCAGCTGACCTTTCGCTCAGCTCTGACCGGCATGTTGATTGGCGGTATTTTAAGCATCACGAATCTCTACGTGGGGATAAAAACCGGTTGGACTTTAGGGGTTGGCATTACGTCCGTTGTTTTGGCCTTTGCAGTTTTCAAACTCTTTTCAAGATTTGGCATCGGCTCTGAGATTGGAGTACTCGAAAACAATGCCATGCAATCCATTGCTACTTCTGCAGGCTACATGACAGCACCATTGGTGTCCTCAATTTCTGCCTACATGGTCATCACGGGAATAGTGATTCCCCAATATCAGACGATGGTGTGGATTTCTCTTCTTTCACTTCTGGGTGTGTTTTTCGCCTTTCCCTTGAAAAAAAGATTCATCAACGACGAACAACTTCCGTTCCCAGAAGGAAGAGCTGCGGCGGTCGTGATGGACAGCCTCCACTCAGATGCCGGTGGAAAAGAAGGGGTTTTAAAAGCAAAAATTCTAGTATTCGGAGCTGCTCTCAGTGCTCTGATTGAATTTTTAAGAAGTGAAAAACTTCTGTCTCATTTGAAATGGGAGAAGTTCCGGTTGCCGGGGCATTGGGACGACTTCTTGTATTCGATGAGTGGCTTTGTTCCGAAAATCATGGGCACCCCGCTTAAAGATCTGTCAGTTCGCTGGGACTCCTCTTTGGTTTTAGTGGCAACCGGGGGGCTGATGGGGACAAAAGTGGGATGCAGCCTTCTCCTCGGAGCCCTCTTTAATTATTGTGTGCTGGTCCCGTGGGCAATTTCCGAGGGGTTAATTGCCAGTTCGTCTTGGAAAGATATTAATATGTGGCTTCTCTGGGGCGGAGTCGCCATGATGACGACTTCATCTCTTTATTCTTTTTTGGCGAAACCAGAATTTATTTTAGCTGCTTTCAAGCGGCGAAAAGAACCTAAGCAAGCAGATGTCCTGACCGATATCGAACTGCCTCTGTGGCTCTCTCTGGTAGGGATTCCCGTGACTGGGCTCCTGCTTTTGGTTTTGGGTAAGGCTTGGTTCAACATCGAGTGGTGGGTGACAGTGGTGGCTATTCCTTTGGTATTTGTTTTTACTCTGATTGCCGTTACCTCAACAGGATTGACCGCGATTACTCCCGGGGGAGCCTTGGGGAAATTAACTCAATTGACGTTTGCGATCCTTAAGCCCGGTGACATGGGCACCAATATTATGACTGCTGGGATCAACAGTGAAGTCGCTTTAAATGCCTCTAACTTACTCATGGATATTAAGCCAGGATACATGTTGGGAGGAAAACCAAGACATCAGGCGATTGGCCATTGTTTGGGGATTATTGCAGGGGCTTTAGTTTCAGTGCCTGTTTTTTACCTCTTAATTCAAAATGACACTTCTAAAATTACTTCGGAAGAGTTGCCCATGCCCGGAGCTCAGATCTGGATTGCCGTAGCAAAAGTATTGTCTTCCGGATTAAGTGTTTTACCCCAATCCACTCGCTTTGCTGTTTTGGTCGGAGGCGTGCTGGGAATGCTTATTGAATATATGAACCGAAAAACCAGGGGCAGGTTTCCAATCTCGGCAATGGGATTGGGACTTTCTTTTGTTCTCAGATTCTCAGATTGCTGGTCGATGGCTCTTGGTAGTCTGATTTTTTGGATGCTCGGCCGCGGACTTAAACCATCCCAAACCACTGCTAAAAAAATATTTGTGGAGAATCAAGAGACGGCTTGTGCGGGAGTAATCGCAGGCGGATCCATTATGGGAATTGTTCTCATCATCATCGAGCAGATTATTTTGAAATAGAAAAGTATGGTAGCTGGGGAGGGATTTGAACCCCCGACCAAAGGATTATGATTCCCTTGCTCTACCGACTGAGCTACCCAGCCACAAAGAAACGCTAAGTCAGAGCCCATAACCCTATAAAACCCAATGACATTTGTCTAGGGGTCCTTTCGTTGTCAGGCCCTTAGAATTTCGTGAAAATAAGCCGAAAAGAACTCTATGGAAACCAACCCTTTGGAACAGCCCCCAGTTAAAGGCCTAAAAGAATGGCCCTATCGGCTTTTGGGGCTCTTGCTTGTGGCAGGCTTGGGGATAGCCCTCCATCTGACTTGGCACCATGAAAATAGCTATTATGGAGACTCCCAAGCAAAGCTTGGCTTTTGTCCTGAAAACGCAGTCATTAACTGCGATGTCGTTAATACCAGCCGCTATTCCGAATTTTTGGGGACCCCAATTGCTCTGTTTGCGATTCCCACTTATCTCTTTCTGTTAATTCTTATCGCTGTCAGAAGACGCTTTTCTCAAGTCCCTTTCGCACTTTTTCTGATTGGTCTCATGACTTCTGCTTACTCCGCATTTCTAGCCGGGGTTTCCTACTTTGAAATTGGCTATGGGTGCCTTTGGTGTATGGGGCTCTACGCAATTAACTTTTTAACTGCATTGATCGGTTACAAAACCTATCGAAAGAGCCGGGAACTTTATCTCTCATCCCCCGGGAATTTTTATCGGTTCGCCATTTCCGTATTTCTCGTCCTTGCCACCCTCTGCATTTCAGGACAACGAATGTATCGGGCTACTTTGCAGAAACGATTTGTGGCACAAAATGATTTGCGTAATCGATCAGCAGCTGAACTCTGGAAGCCCAAAGGCTTTCGCTTTGCTTCGACCTTTTATAAGCCGGTTTTTTCTGCAGATAAGCGAGTCACAGTAGAACCAGAAGATTTACAACCTTTGGTAGGGAACGGAAAGCCGTTAGCCATCGTCTATCACACTCCCGGTCTTTTCCAATCTGATTCGTTTGCTCCTCAAATGATTAAGCTAATCCAAAAGCATCTCCCTCAAGCTCAGGTCTTTGTAGCGATCGCAGTGAGAGATTCAAATCGCTTAGAAAGCATTGTGGAAGATGTTTACAGCACCGTTGAATTGAAGAACATACCCCTATTCTTTGATCTGGACTCAGCAAATTTAAGAGTTTTAGGCTTTCCCCCCAACCAAGGGGCGCTCTTGTTGATTGGGAAAGAGGGGTCGCTTCTCGCAAATCAAATCACTGATGTGTCACGACCAATCACCGTGCGAGCGAAAGAGATGACTGTAGCCCAATGGCTTTCCCTGATTGCTCAGGGAGATTCTGAAGCAGCACTATCTGAAGTAAAATCGCTCACAGGAGGTGAGAGCCTTGTTGGAAAATGTGCGCCTGCCTTTAATTTGCCGGATTTAGCGGGTCGAAAAACATTAAGTTTTAATCCGAGTGCTCTTAAAAAGCCGACACTGCTCGTTTTCTGGAGTCCGACCTGTTCGCATTGTCGTGAAGAGCTTCCGAAACTGGTGAAGTACCACAGCACTCGAAAAAACGAGTTAGACATTGTCAGTATCACGCGGTCTCGACCTCAAAGAAATGTAGGCGGGAAGAATCAAGTGGACTTTACTTTGGAGTATGCAAAAAGTATTGGCCTGAATTGGCCAATTCTCAGCGATTCTGGGCTTGTTTCAAATCTCTACCGAGTGGATTCGACTCCGACGACCCTTCTGCTTTCGTCATCGGGGACAGTAGAACATTTCTGGAAAGGAACTGTGCCGGGGCTCGAAGCCGCTTACGAATCTGCTCTGCGCGAAGTGAGAGTGCCTTCTAAAAAGTCTTGTGAGCCCTTGGAAACAATTGAAAAGCCTCAACTCGAACTGTCTCTCACTACCGCAGATTCGAAGAAAGTTTCTAGCCGCGAAATCATAAAAAGACCGACCTTGGTTCACTTTTGGGCCACGTGGTGTTTGCCGTGCCAGGAAGAACTTCCTCACTTTCTAAAGTTTGCAAATAAAGTCAGCGCGAAAGGGGTTGACTCCCTTCTCATCACAGTGGAATCAATATCGGACAGAGATAAAGTGGTTGATTTTCTAAAACCTTTCAAATGGTCGGCGCCAGTCTATTATTCGCCCAGTGGGGGGATTTACGATATGATCAATAATGCTTACAGCGTGCCGAGAACTTATTTGGTCAATTCAAATGGGGAAGTACTGAGAAAGTACTTAGGGGCCCAGGAATGGCAAAACGAACACTTTCAGGAGCTAGTAAACACATGGTTTCAAAATCCGCTTTAATTATTGCATCGGTAATGCTTGCAACAAATCTAGCGATGGCGACTGGAAAAAGTCACCGAGGCGTGGGCGAGGTAGAGCCGATTAAAAGAAAGAAAGTGTTTGGATCAGATCGAGAGCCAGCCATTCTTAACTTAAACGATGAACTTGAAGCTTTGGGAGAGTTGAATGTTACTCCTCAAGAGATCTTCTTTAATAAGTTTTTAGTCGTCGATGACAAGATACTCCTCTTTGGGGAGAAGCTGACGGGTGTTTTAACTTGTTCTGGCAAAGCTGGTGCCAGCCTGGTGATCAGTGAGTCTCGTCAAATCAATACAAAATCTATTAAGCTACCACCGGGAGCTCGGTCTTTAAGTTTTAAAGACGGTGAGCTCTGTCAATCAGCTCTCACCGTCTTCAAGAACGATCCGAAAGGAGAAAGTCGCCTAATCGTCGCCGAAGTTCTTTCTGAAAAAGTAGTTCGGCTCGATATTCGCTAAACTATTCTCGTCGTAAATCTGGACCTTGGTGTCTGGTGCAATTAGCAGTGAATTGATTCTTTGAACTAGGCGAAGAATCAATTAAATCAAAGTAACGAGCAATTGCCGGAACTGTTCCTGCAACGTCTTTTGCTGAACCATTGCGGAGTTCCAATAAGAGCGACCAGCTTCCGTGTTTCCAGTAGACGTAGTCTTCGTAAGTGCCATTTGCGGGATAAATTGCATCCCCGGCATTTCCATAAGAATAGCCATTCACTTCAGCTACTTTTCTAAAGACTTCTCGGTAGCGGTTTTCATCTAGAGTCTTGTTGTTGTCTGTATAAAAGCCCCATGGATAGGTGAAATTACCAATATAACCGTGGGCAGTGACTGCTGCAGCAAAGGGGCGAGTGCCCATAAACTCCATAAGAGTTCGAATGCTTTTTAGTTTGCCAGTCGATTTATCTTGGCAAGGACCTGGGTAATCTCGGTTGGGGTCTTGACCGTGTTCATAACGGCTATTTCGATTAAACCCAGAGACATTCAAAACGGGAAGGACTGTGAATTCCATCTGAGCCAGATTCGTTTTGTAAAGTTCATCTGACTGATATCGATTCAGAAGGTCTTTCAAAAATTCCATGGCGAACAGAGTTGAGCCACCTTCGTTTCCATGGTGAGTGGCCACAACAAAGTGTCCGACCTTTGTGAGATCCATGGCTTGAGGGGAAGTGCTTACTCGTAAGGCATAGAGTTCAGTGCCTTCATCGTTTGTGCCGATCGAAAATACTTTTGCTAATCCAGGATGGTTGGTTTCCATCGCTTTTAGCTCTTTAACGATTTTTGAATATCGGCTTGCATCTTCGTCCGAATAAGCCGCTAAACTTACCGAAGACAAAGCCACGAGAATGAGTCCTAAAACAAGTTTCATAAGCTCCCCCAAAATTGGTTAGACGCTCAGTGCCAAACAATACCCGAGCTTTTAATATTGTAAAAGAAAAACGAGCAGACGCCTTCTAAAAACTGTGTGCCTCTTAACATTTGTGCCGAAAGGGGGTAGGGTTTCGTCCTTTGAAGGAGAAATTCTATGCGTCTGATGGCTTCAGTGGCCCTTTTGGGAGTCTTCGTGTCTCACAGCTTTGGAGTGACCTTCCATGAGCCGGTGAGCAAAGTTAGTTTTAGTTACGATGAAAATCTTTGGGAAGTGGTTCCTACGAAAACGAATGAAAAAGAAACTCTTGTGAACCTTCAGAGAAAAGTTGCTGATAAAGAAGGGGACACAACTTATTTTTCTCGAATCAGCATTGTGAAAGAAGATACGACCCAAGTAAAAAAAGTGAAAACCAGCAAGCTTCCAAAACTGCAAGCTTACCAAAGCCATGCCATTGAATTTTTAAGAAGCCAGCGTTTCGATATTCTTTCTTCGGAAATGAAAAAGATTGAAGGAATTCCCGCTGGCGCTTTTGAAATCGTAGCGAATCAAAGAGATTTTGGACTGACTTATCAACAGCTGGGTTTTTTAGATGGAGATACAGCTTATTTATTGACGGCTACGGTCCGAACCAAGAAGTTTGGTGAGTACAAAGCTGAGCTGGAAAAATTGTTTCAATCCGTTCGGCTTGCTCCGTAGTTCTAAAAAGCCTTCCTGACATTTTAAATAAGCTCGCATAGTTTGTTGCAGGTGCTGGGAGGGAGAGAATAGTCGTTCCATTTTTTTAGGGCCGTTTTCCCCTAGGCGTTTTGAGAGTTCGGGCTTTTCTAAAACCTCTCGAATAATCTCTGACAATCCGGTTTCGGGATGAAGCGGCACGAGAAGGCCATTTTCTCCAGAAGCAATAAGATCATTGAGGGCTGGCACATCGTAGCCTAGAACGGGAACCCCGAGCGCGGAGGCTTCGGCTGCTGCCATCCCAAACCCCTCAGGTCCCCGGTTGGGTTGTATCAAAGCTTTTGCGCTCAACAGGGCCCTTTGAATATCCAACGAACCCGTTTTGCCTTTAAAAAGTACTCTTTGAGTCAGGTTTAATTTAGCAGTTAAGGCTTGGAGTTCTTCGCGCTGGGGGCCATCTCCAAAAATCCAACATGTCCAAGAGAGATCACGAAGGTGGTTTAAGCAAAGAAGAAGCGAGCCGATTCCTTTAAGCGTAACAAGTCTAGAAGCAACGACTAAAAGATTTTCCGGGGCGGGGTTCAAAGGAAGAACCGCTTGCGTTTTTACTAGGACGGGGTTGTAGACCGGCAAAATTTGGTCTTCTGAGTAGCCATCTGATTTTAAGCACCTTTCCATGTAAGGGCTAATGGCACCGATGACTGGAAAACTCTTGAGGGCTTGTTTTTTTCGTTTGAATTCAAAAAGCGCGTGGGCACGGTGAAATACACTTTTAAAATGCCCCAAACAACCCTCTTGATGGTGAACTTTTAAGCAAGACCAACCACTTTTAAATTGGCAGACCCCCCCTCCATTAGGGAAGAAGCGCTGACTCGAAGGGCAAGTGGGGGCAACGGTATGAGCAGTGAGGAGGCTCGGGTAGAGTCGAGAAACCAGTCGCATGATTCGGGCATCAAATTGATCGATGAGATGAATTACATCAGGATCAATTTCACGAAGTATCTGTTTAAGTTTTTTCTTAGTTTGGAAAACCTTCCAAGGAGAACTCACAGAATTTATTTCGGAAAGGCCAGGTAATGTAAATGAAGCGTCACAAGGGGGTAATGCGCCTACCAGATGGTCTGCCAGAAAAAACGTTTGGTGGCCGTTGGACCGCAGCAGCGTGTTGGTGTCACGAACAATCCGCTCTTGTCCGTACGCATCACCCAAAGTGGGACTCAAAAACAAAATTCTCATGTTAGAATAAGTGTACCACC
>RFNV01000140.1 GCA_009927005.1 Pseudomonadota bacterium | reverse complement strand
CTAGAAAAAGGGCGAACGACTTAAGTGTTGTAATCATTAGAAAAACAAAAACATAACAATAAGTTAAAGCAAGTTTCTTCTCCTGGTATTTACTAGCTGGTTCTTATCATTTCTGGATAAATGTGTCCAAAAAGTGTCCATGGTATTTCTTAAAAAAGAAGATCTCGTTTTTCGGGTGGCAAAGGCGCAAAGGAAAAGAGATTGGTTGGGAAGGGGGCATTTTGGGAAAGGGGGATAAAATAAACTTTAAAGGGATTCCATCCATCTTCTAAAGCTTACTCTTTTGAGACTTCCCGACGGGTCCTGAGATTCTAATTTCGTCCAATCCCCAGGGCTAGCGTTGGAGACAAAGTCTTTGAGGTTACTGTAAAAGCTCTTAAGCCAAGCCGAATGCCTTTTGCCAAGTGTCCCCAATTCATTGATTGCGGAGATGGAAAAATCCCCCAGCTGAGTCCCCACGTACTAGATACCATAGAGGTCCTTCAATTTCTTGGATTCAGCTTTGCGGCGCGGAAAGGTGAGACCCTTATGGAAAATCCAAGCACCAGGTGCCACTACCTTTCCCGTTTCACCCGCTTTGGTTTGAAATTTTAATGAATATTCTAAGCTGAGCCTGAGATAGCTGAGGGGTTGAGCGACTACTCCTGCAACTTTAACATTTTTTTCTTTGTCTCCACGAGTAGAGTTGTCGGTTAGAAATTCAATTTCCACTTCTATTCCGCGGATATTTTTCATGTACGCTTCAGTTGCGGGTTGTTCGCTATCCTTAAAGACATGCTCAAAACCCGCATCTTTCAAATGTTTGGCAATATTTTTCTTTGAAGCCTGCGGAAGTTTTCTTGGGATCAAGGTATCCAAATCACTTGTGCCTACTGGAGGATTTCCCATATGAGGGTTATCGAAGTAGAGCTTGTAGATGATGGGTGCATACCCGCTTTAAGTTCGAACGCCATTTCAGTGTCTTTACTTTCTGATGATACGCCTTAATTCCGGAATTTTCTGTGCCATAAAATCAGCCTGCTCTCTTCCGCGCAGTGGGAAGTGAAAGAGATCTAAGTAGGTTAGTAGGGAAGGAGAATAAAAAAAGTGAGAGGGAGAGGCTTGTAACTTGGCGCTGGGTAGGAGCTTTGTCCCCTGTTTTCTGTCATTCAACACACTCTTATAGTAGGGGGTAATGAGAAGGACGTCGTACCCTCTTTCCTGGGGTTGTAACTGCAGTTTTTTTTCTAGTTGTGACCGGAGTGAGGGGTCAAGAATGTAGAGCTCAATCGTTTGCAGGTTTGTGTTCTTGCATCCATGAAGTTCTGCTGCTGAATGGAGAGTAAGACAAGTTTTTTTCCACAGGTTTGAGCGCTTGAGTGCATCCAAAACTTCTTCCCGGCTTCCTAGTGTAGTTTGATAGTTAGCTATTTTACACTTATTCGTAAGGCTGTAATGCTTGGTCCAGGCAGTCAGAAGCTTGCTGGGTGTTTTAAGTTTAAATTTCTTTGTAGTTCGAAAACCTACTGTTTCGATGTAGCCCTCTCTCACGAGGTAATCAAAGATTCTTTGCACAAGA
>RFNV01000014.1 GCA_009927005.1 Pseudomonadota bacterium | reverse complement strand
GAAGCTGAGTCGAGGCGCCGCTTTGTTGACTGGGGTGTGTTCCACGTGGAACCTGAATTTGTTGGTTATTGGCGACGCTTGCGTCAAGTTGTGCAACAACGCAACGCCTTATTAAAACAGCCGCGTAGTGATGCGCAGTTGTTGGGGTGGACTGCCTTGCTGGTGCAGTTATCTATGCATATTCAGCAGTTGCGCCTTCAATATATAACAGGTTTTGTCCAGTATTTAAATGTTTTACTTGGTGAGGATGCTAAATGTTTTCAAGTGCAGCTAGAGCAGGGTTGGCCAGCAGATCAAGCTTTGGATACTTGTTTGGATAGAGGATTGGAGCAGGATAAGCGCATGGGTTTCACCCGTTTCGGGGCGCATCGAGCGGATTTAAAACTGTTGTATAATGGTCAGCTCGCCAAACAGGTGTTATCACGCGGACAAAAAAAGTTATTTAATGCACGCTTAATGATGGCGCAGCTTAAGCATTTATTTCGAGATCATGCACGACAGTCAATTTCTTTGCTAGATGATCTAAGTGCTGAGCTAGATGAAGAAAATCGCTACAAAATTTACCAGTCTTTAAATGATTTGCAATCACAGGTATTTATTACCGGGGTGCAGCTGGATCCCGTATTAGTTAGCAATGAGTTTTCGTTGAAAATGTTTCACGTGGAACGAGGGGCTTTGATTGAGTCGAGTGGTTGTGAAATGAATATATGACTACCTTATCTTGCCGTTTGGCACGCCCTTAAACAGTAAAGTCATTTTTAGGATGTGAGTTAAGTTATGCAAAATGAAATCCCGGAATCCACTGTTGTCGATCGCGTTTACGATTCAACTAGTATCAAGGTTTTAAAAGGCCTCGAGGCAGTACGTAAGCGGCCCGGTATGTACATAGGTGATACGGATGATGGCACGGGCCTGCATCATATGGTTTTTGAGTTGGTGGATAACGCCATAGATGAAGCTTTAGCAGGCTACTGTCATGAGGTGCATGTCACTATTCATGCAGATGAAACTGTTACCGTGATGGACGATGGGCGTGGAATTCCAGTCGATATTCATGAAGAAGAAGGCTTGTCTGCTGCTGAAGTGATTATGACCATTCTGCACGCGGGCGGAAAGTTTGACGATAATACCTATAAAGTGTCTGGTGGTTTACATGGCGTAGGGGTGTCTGTTGTTAATGCTTTGTCAGAAAAATTGGAACTAACTATTTTTCGTGAAGGTAAGATCTGGCAGCAGATATATCGACATGGAGTGCCAGATGAGCGCTTAAAAGCCGTGGGAGAAAGTGATAAAACCGGTACCCGTTGTCACTTTAAGCCAAGTGCCGAAACCTTTACCAATATTAAATTCAGCTTTGATTTGTTGGCCAAGCGTTTGCGAGAGTTGGCTTTTTTGAATTCCGGAGTACGTATTCATCTGTTGGATGAACGCAATGACGAGCAAAACACTTTTGAATATGAGGGCGGACTAAAAGCATTTGTCGAATATTTAAATGCTAAT
>RFNV01000158.1 GCA_009927005.1 Pseudomonadota bacterium | reverse complement strand
AAGATCTTATTTTATTTGCAATATCAAATAATGTTAATGAATCTTCTTTATACCATTCTGCATTAACATCAACACAAGATGAAAATAATAATGCTTCTAAAATTAATTTTAATTCATTTTCTGATAATGAATTTATACTATATGTTTTCTTATTCATATATTCTATACTAATAGAATATTAAATAAAAATCAACTAGTTTTTATATTACTTGATGTATCTTCTGGAAAATCAGAACTTTGAAAAATTGACATGAATGTATCAACAGCTTTATCTGAATTTTCACTATTAATTGTAGATGGAATTTCTTTTTGAATTTTTTTAACATCATCAGCCGATAATATTTTTCCATTTTGAAAATATGTTACAAGCGTTTGAATTAATTTTTCAAGTTTATCATTAGATACTTCCTGTACATTGGATTGATCCGCTTGTTCTGGATTAATGACTTGTTGTGAAGATCCGGGTTGTGGTTCTCCGGGTGCTGGTTGAGGGGCTGCTGCTGCGTTTGCTATATCTTCGTTTTCTTCTCTGATATATTTTTCAACCTTTTCACACAAATTTTTAAATTTACTCATATTTTATATTTACCAATGTATCCACCAAAAACTGCCACATTCTTCATACGCAGCAACTATATAGTCCCAAATTTTTTTTAAAAAATTGGTTTGACAATTCATATTAATATATTATCATGAAAATATGACATTTCAAGAAAAACTTAAAGTAGAAACTAAAATAAACCATGATGCAACGGAACAGCATCTTTTCAATGAACTTTTATTAAAAGGTGAGCTTGATGATCAAAAATATTACCTTTATTTGAAAAATATTGTTACTGTTTATGATTATATTGAAAAGCGTTTAGGACTTAAAGGTGAGCTTATTCGTTCATCATTAATTTATAATGATATAATGGCTTATTGTAAAAATGGGTGTCATTTTAGCTGTGATGATTATTTTGTCCATGAATGGGTTGAGACTATTGCTCAAAAATCCGATACAGCATTATTATCTGAACTTTATGTCGAGTGGCTTAAAGATGTTTATGGTGGTCAGATTATTTCAAAGAAAGTAAAATATAATAGTCATCTTAAATTTAATGATACAAAATCAACCGCTCTTGCAGTAAGAGGATTGCTTAAAATTGCACCTGAAGATGAAAACAATTTTATTTTTGAGGTAAATCGTACATATGTTAATCATTACAAGTTAATGGATGATATTATGTATAAAGGAAAATGATTGAAACTCTTTACAATGAATATCAAAAGCTTGCAAAACAAAGCTTTCAAAACATTCCACTTCATGGGGATCATGATAACAAACATATTGTATGGCATAATGATCTTTATATGTCTCCTAGCATTAGGTATGGGCATGTTGAATACTTTAAAGCCGAAGGAAGAGTCGAGGTCTTACATGCGGTCTTTTACCCTTCCTACTTCAAGCCTCTTCCGATATTCGGTTTCGATATCATCGCCCTCGGAGGTAAAGTAACAGGTCTTTTTTGTGATTTTACTCGTTCTCCTTATGCAATAGAAGCATTAAGTCGTTCTTTAAAAGACTTAAAACACAAATATAAAAATAATTTAAGAACAATACCAGAATGGGCTAATTTTTTCTCTGAAGATTTTGTTTGTATTAATCCAAATGGTCTTGATGAAAAAGAATTGATAGAAGATTTTTCAGGTATATTCAGGTGTTTTATCGGGTATAGTAATTGGGAAGACTATACTGAGAAATATAATAAAACAGAAGATGTTAAATTATCCATTGAGTGTCAAAATATGTATTCTTTAAATCAAAGAAAAAACGATAAGACTTCAAAAGCTTTAACTGCTTATATTGGCGAAGAAAAAGCTAGAGAATTTATAGATAATGTTTTATTCCCTGTATATAGAGAAGATACATTCTAAACACATGATTCCACAAGTCTGGCTTCCGCTTCTCTTCTTTCAAGCAATCCATCCAATCCTTTCCCTTGCCATATGCGTTTCATTTTTCTTAATTCTTTGGCTATGCCTTTATAATTTTTTTTAGGAACAAGATCTCTTATATTTCTCATCTCTAAACGACTATCTCCTGTCATTGATGAACCTCTATTGAATACCAAAGATACGATAGCACCATAAGCATCATCACAAAGTTGATCTAACCCCGGAAATGCTCTTTCTGCGAGTCTGGAAAACTTTGTCCAAATAAGATTATTGAAAATATCCAATGCTTGATCCCAAGTTACTACAATACCACTATTTTTATGTTGATTTGTATACTCTTTACCTGCTTGTCCTTTCTTACCAGATGCACCTTTAACAATATCTAATTGTTTTTTTGGTAAAAAATGGAATATCTTTTCTAATTCTGCTGGTGTATAGTATCCACAATCAATACCAATACCTAAAGTTAAACCACTAGCACCACCGGGCCATGTTGGTTTGGCTAAAAACTTCTCATAATAGGGTTTTCCTCCTCCTACTTCATATTTTAATATCAAATCTAATGCTTTTGTTGATGGTTTTTTCATGATCTATAAAACCCCCATTCAAAAATTGAATCACCATTAGTGAATATATTTTTAGCTTTTGTTCTTAATCCTACTACTTGATGATCACCTAAAAGAGCACCTGCACCATGATCTTCGGCATATTTCTTATTAGTAGTTACCCAATCACCATCATTAAAAACTAAACGTAAAAAAGATATATTTTCTTTTTCTGATTTTATTCTTAAAAGATTATATATTTTTTTTGGAATAGATCTATAAACCCAAACATATGATTCTGGATTTCCCTTTAATCTTAATATCTTCCTCATCTCCAAAAGACCATCATCAGTTTCATACCAACTTGGCATATTATATACATCTTTTGGATATATACCGTTTAAAGTTAAATCATATGCTGGAGCACCACTTTCATTATCAGGTGCTGTGTGTTCACCTCTATATGAAGTATCATTTTCATTTAATAAATTCTCTACTAATACATCAAATTTCATATTACTACCTCCGAAATATCATAATCATCTTCCTTTGTATTGTGAGTTAAAATTTCTTCTCTCTTTTCAACGATAACTTCTCCCTTTACTTCAGCATTTGAAGAACTATTATACTTTAAGTCAACAGCTGCTTGTACACCAAGATATGAAGCGATAATAATAGCAAATATTTCTATGGTTTTAGAGAAAAGCGTCACAAAAGCTGATATATGTTCTGGCATTTGTATCGCTAAAAGAATAGCAACACTTGAATAATACAAAGCAGCAAGCATTAATACAGAAGTAAAGATAATAAAGAATTTCTTGGAAGATAAATGATTCTTTTCTTCCATTTGTCTCTTTAAATAATCAGGAGTATTAGGAGGT
>RFNV01000116.1 GCA_009927005.1 Pseudomonadota bacterium | reverse complement strand
AGGTTATATCAGAAAATTTGCAAATAAAATCCAACACTTAGATATATGGATTAATCGTAATATTGCTTGACAAATATTTTAAAGTTATCTACATTTCATCAAATGAATAAAATTATTGTAATAGGAGATATCCATAACCATTGGGTCGAAGCCGAAGAGATTGCATCTCTTTACGACAAGACACACAGGGTTATTTTCACTGGTGATTATTTTGATGACTTTGGTGATACAGCAGAAGATGCTAGACAGACTGCTAAATGGCTCAAGGAATCGCTTGATAAGCCTAATCGTATCCATTTGATGGGAAATCACGATATCAATTATTCTTATTTGAATTTCGTAAAAGACGCTAATGGTAATTTACAGAATATCTATAATTGTTCTGGATATGATACTAAGAAGGATTATGTCATAAATGAAGTTATGACTGAATCTGATTGGGATAAGATTAAATTTGCCCATTTTGAAAATGGTTGGTGGTTTTCCCACGCTGGATTTCACCCTCATTGGTTCGAACACCCTGTTAAGGGTATGAGTAATGATGCTATTCTCGATAAACTCGCAAAAGCTACTGATGATTATCTCAATCGTACTTGGAATGAAACTATTGGGGCAGTAGGTCGTTGTCGTGGTGGTATGCAAAAGGTTGGTGGTATTCTTTGGCTTGATAGTCAAAGAGAAGCTACACTGGTTTCGAACTTCAAACAAGTTTATGGTCATACTCCAACTATGGGTCGTATTGATATTTGGGATGATCAAGTTTTTAAAAATGCGGCCAATATCAACATTGATTGTGGTCTTTGTCAGGTTTTTGAAATCGACGAATATGGCGATCATGGTACTATTGATACCGAACTTCCTAATTTTTATCTTACTTCTCAAGAAAAGAGGAGAAAAAAATTCATGGAAAGTTTATCATCTTATGATGAAATATATAAAAACTTATGAATAAAAAAATTGAAAAATCATTAGAGTATATTGCCTATGCATTAGGTAGAATTGCAAATACACTAGAAGTGCAAAACAAACCCAAAGGATTAGGTGTTCCTAATAGACTATTTGGTACTACTGATTGTGTTTCCAAAGAAGAAATACCTCTTCCCACACCTTGGAATAGTGGATATGTTCCTTCTTGTGACAATGATATTTTAAAAAATCAAATTATGGATTAAATATTATTATGAAAAAAATCTTACTATTATCTTTGTTTTTAACTTCTTGTACTTTTTATACTGAAAAACAAACAGAAGCAGTAAGTCAGTCTGTTTATGCTACAAAGGATTCTATTGATTTAGCTAGAATTGATTTAGCTGAAAGTTACATCAATCAAACTACTAGATTAATTAATCCTCCTAAGAATAGAATTCAAATTAGTGCAATTTATCAAAAGCCAATACAGGTTAATGACTCAAAACAAAGAATTGTTATTGTTCCAGAACAATATAAGAGTGATAAAGTAGTGGTAGTTAACTCTACGGATTACGATAATCTCTTAAAAGATAAAGATATTGCTCTTCAATTTAAAAAAGATAATGAAAATTTAAAAAAAGCTACAGCTGAAATTGAATCTGAACTTAAAAGACAGAGAGAAATGAATGATAAAATGATAAAGGATCTTAATGTCATGCAAAAGAAGCTTTTGGAGAAAGATTTGGCTATTCTTTGGAGAAATATTATCATCGTAGCTCTCCTTGGTGTGATTGGTGGATATGTTTATCTTAGAATGAATAGCGGTTTTAGATTGTTCTAAAAGATAAGTATCTGCATGTGGCAGAATATTGTC
>RFNV01000015.1 GCA_009927005.1 Pseudomonadota bacterium | reverse complement strand
CTCATAGTTATAAAGTCCTGGCGTGAAAAATGCGGATAATTGATCCCATTTTACACGCCAGGACTTTATAACTATGGGATACTGAGTCCCCCATTTATCTTCAAGCGCATCCAGCGCTGATTCAGCTGCCAACAGGGTTGAAGCTTTATAAACAGGTTTCAAGTCAGCCATAAATGCTTTTTGATTTTTAGAAGCCACGTATTTCATTGAGTTGCGGATTTGATGAATGATACAAAGCTGGACTTCTGTTTTTGGAAAAACGGCACCAATGGCATCCGGAAATCCAACCAGCCCATCAATACAAGCAATCAAGATATCCTGAACCCCACGATTTTGCAGCTCGGCTAATACCGTTAACCAGTAGTTTGCGCCTTCATTTTCTGAAAGATAAATACCCAGGATTTCTTTTTTGCCTTCCAAATTTAAAGCCAATAAGGTGTAAACGGCTTTGCTAATATAGCGGCCGTCTTCTTTTACTTTGTAGTGAATGGCATCCATCCAGACAATCGCATAATGGCTTTCCAAAGGACGACTTTGCCATTCTTTTAGTACCGGAATTAACTGGTCGGTAACAGCGTTAAGCGTGCCTGTTGATAGTTCTATACCATAGAGTTCTTCAATATGCTGCTGAATATCTCTATAACTCATGCCATGGCTAAACAGCGATAAAATCTTTCTATCGATTTCTGGGGTGAGCTTTGTCTGGTGTTTTTTTACCAGCTGGGGTTCAAAGGTTCCAGCTCGATCTCGCGGAGTTTCCAGTTCGAAGCTACCGGAGCCTGTCTTTACCGTTTTTTTGGTAAATCCATTGCGCCGATTGGGTGCATCAGCTTCACTGTCGAGATGCTGGGTAAGCTCTGCATTTAAAGCCGCCTCGGTCAATTGCTTGATTAGTGGCGTTAAAATTCCCTCTTTACCTGTAAGCTCTTTGCCTGATCGTAAATCATTCAATGCTTGTTCAAAATCAAATCCTGCTGACATCTTGGTCTCCCTGTTTGCGGTTCGGCATATAATGCCTCTTTAAACAAGTGACACAAAACTCTGAACACTACCT
>RFNV01000317.1 GCA_009927005.1 Pseudomonadota bacterium | reverse complement strand
TTCAATGAAAAATCATTTGATCCATTAATATATAATTTACACAGTTTACTATCTTTTCTAATAACCAACCCTTTCTTTTTTAATTCTTTTTCCAATTTACTCTTTCTGTCATTCATTTTCTTTTGAATTTTTTCATGTCTAGCTATTTTCTTTTTTTGTATATTGTCTTCCTTTTCTACAATCATATTATTTAAATAGTCTTCTAAATCTTTTTCTTCCACATTATGAAGATCACATGCATAAGCAATTAAATCTTCCCGTGTGTAATAAGTGGCTGGTGTTCCATATGAACTCTTATGATGATGAGGTTTCATATTATCAAAGTCTTCATCATCTAAAAAGTATGTTTTCTTGGCATGAGATTTAGAAATAAAAGTATATTTATCTGATTTTCTACAATCTGGGCATATTAGTGCATTTATTTTTTTCATATATGTTGCTTTTTTTGCACCACATTCAATACAGGACTTATCTTTTGGCATTATGAACTTATCTTTTGGCATCACAATATGATAATTTGTTGCATTATTCTTTAAATAATGTTATTTTAAATTGTGATTGTGTGCCAATTGTATTCATCAACTATTCTAAATAATGAATTATAATTTATAAATTCTTTGTATGCCACTGGATCGATTGAAATATTATTATATTTTTTTATTACATTAAAAAAATTGAAAAACATATTTCATATCATTATTAATAAACATATAACATTAATCAATATATAACCAAACAAAATGTCAGAAGAATCAGAAATAAAAATAAAAAATATTAATGAAGAAGCAAACACACAAATAAAACATTTATGTGAAAAGATAGATAGCGTCATCTCAAAGATACATGAAACAAAAATAGACACAACAAAGATAAATTTATATCCAAATGAAACAAAACCATTTTTTCCCAAAATAGATGATATCATATCAAATACTACAGAGATGCTATTAATGTCAATGATTGATGAATTTAAAAAATTATCTGTTGAGAATTCAGATACAATAAAAATGCACATAAATTCATATTTAGATACTCAAATTAAAAATACGCATAATAATTTTACTCACACTGACCTATCATCATGGAAAAATCATCTTAATAAATATGAAAAAATCATATATGAAAAATTCATAGATAAACAAAAAAAGACCGAAACGCAAACTGGAAACGAAGAAATAAAATTTGCTGTAACAAATTGGGGAAATTTTTTGTTTGAATATTTTAATTCCCCTGCTTCTCATCCACAATACGGCCGAAAAAAGGAAGCATGTTTTTATTCCATATCTACAAAAAAGTTTATACCGTCAAGCATGAAACTTCATATAGATTCAGTTATCGAACATATATCAATTCCTCAAATGGTATTTGAATTATCATCATATCATCCTAATCGTCATGTACTAG
>RFNV01000016.1 GCA_009927005.1 Pseudomonadota bacterium | reverse complement strand
AAGGCACATAGTTTAATTCCGAAGATAATGGGTTTTTCAATCAATTGTATTTTTCAATTTTTTTTGAATAATATTTTGTGTAAATAAACAAACAAATCAAGAAAAACAAATAAAAAAAACAAAAAAAGTTGAGCCTGCCATTATGGTGAGAACTCAAACTCAACTTGCTCATCTGGGTCCAGAATCGTGGGGACGCCACTGAACTCCACCGCAAACATCAGGGTGGTCTGCGGTTCGGCCCCGTAATATCCCAATTTGAGCAAGGACCAGACGGCACCGCCTTCAAACTTGAGGATGAACTCACCGCACACATTCACGAGATTCCACTTGCGACCCATCATGGTGAACCTTCCACTCTCTTGCAGAAGCCACAAAACGAGTGTGTTTCTGTCGTCCTCTTGCAAACAGTCGTAGGGGTTTCCGTTCTGAAGAACTTCTGCGATCTGAATGATCTCTTCGCGCTTTTTCACTTGTTCATCGAGACGGAACTCGCGTTCTTGTGGCGTGAGACCCGCCAAATATTCACCATTCCCTTTTTCGTTGTTGCTCTTCGCCTCGTCGAGCCACACTTGCTCTTTTTTGAGTTGAGCAAGTCGCCGTTCCTCGAGTTCATTCACATCCTTGTTGCGCACTTCATCATCCCCTTCATCGTGCCCTTCGTCGTGCCCTTCATCATCCACATCACCATCCTGCTCTTCATCATCCACATCATCATCCACATCATCATCAAATGCTCCGAACCCCAACTTGGGGTTCGTCATGTCTTGCTTCAAGCGTCGCCCAGTCCCAAGTTTTGCTAGGGTTTCCTTTCCTTTGCGCGAAGGTTGCAAGACTGGCAACTTCTTGGGAGACGGTGGAGACGGTGGAGATGGGGGCGGGGAAGGCGACGGAGGTGGTGGGGGTGATGGCCCTCGCTTTTTCCATCTGTTTTCCCCTTTGACAGCAAGGGGTGCTGGGTTGGATGGTGAGTCTGATGGTGAGTTTTCTCCTTTCTTTCCGCTCTTTCCGCGTTGCGAGCTGTGTGAGCGTCCGCGTTCCTTCGGCTGGAAGAGACTCATCTTTCAGAAAAAAAGTGAGAGTAATGATAAGTATTACCAATGGATCTTTCAGTTATTTTATAATTTCAATTTTTTTATCTGGGTACATTATATGCAGGATACTTGGTATTGTTATATTTTGAGAAATACTAATGAAGAATATAAAAATTTAACGTATAATGGATCGACAAATGATCCTTGGAGAAGACTTAGGCAACACAATAGAGAAATAGTGGGTGGCGCTAAAGCCACAGAAAAAGGAAAATGGGAAATATATGTTTTACTGACAGGATTTGTCAATCACAATAATGCACTTTCTTGTGAATGGAAAATAAAACACCCCACCAACAAGAAACAAAGACCGAAAAAATATTGCGGGGTTAAGGGTCGTGTTTCTTCTCTAAATGAGGTATTGACTTTAGACAAATGGACAAACCAATGTAATATCTTGAATAAAGAATGC
>RFNV01000172.1 GCA_009927005.1 Pseudomonadota bacterium | reverse complement strand
GGTGCACAAGGGTAACATCATGAAGTTCACGGAAGGGGCTTTCAAAGAGTGGGGATATGGCCTAACCAAAGAAGAGTTTGGTAAGGAAACCATCACAGAAGATGAAGTCTATAAGGATCATCAGGGCAAGACCCCTGCCGGAAAACTTCTGATCAAAGACAGAATTGCAGACAATATGTTTCAGCAAGCTCTTCTGCGACCCGAAGAATATTCCGTCTTGGCGACTCCAAACCTAAATGGCGACTACCTGAGCGATCTGTTGGCTGCTCAAGTCGGGGGACTCGGAATTGCCCCTGGAGCTAACGTCGGAGATCGCGGTGCTGTGTTTGAAGCGACTCATGGAACAGCCCCGAAATATGCCGGATTGGACAAAGTGAATCCAGGCAGCGTGATCTTAAGCGGAGTAATGATGCTTCAGTATCTTGGTTGGGATGCGGCCGCTGATGCAATCACCAAAGCAATGGAAAAAACAATTACTCAAAAAGTTGTGACTTATGACTTTGCGCGCCTGATGCCCGGAGCGAAAGAAGTTAAATGCTCTGAGTTTGCGGATGCAATCATTGGTAACCTTTAAAAGAAAGTAGGTTCGTTATGTTGAGAAGACCTAAAGTCTCTATTATCGGAGCAGGAAATGTCGGTGCCACGGCAGCTCATTGGATTGCCGCTAAAGAATTGGCTGATGTTGTGCTGGTGGATGTTGCTGAAGGGATTCCCCAAGGAAAAGCGTTAGACCTTCTCCAATCAGGGCCAGTGGAAGATTTTGATGTCAAAGTAATCGGAACGAATGACTATGGGCCGACAGAAAATTCTGACGTTGTAGTAATTACGGCGGGTCTTCCTCGAAAACCGGGAATGTCTCGAGATGATCTTCTTAAGACCAATGCAAACATAGTGACTCAAGTGACTCAACAAGTTTGCAAATACTCCCCCAATGCGATTTTGATTGTGGTGTCGAATCCACTTGATGCAATGGCGTATGTTGCTAAGAAAGTTTCAGGCTTTCCTCGCAATCGAGTAATCGGAATGGCTGGAGTTTTGGACTCTGCTCGTTTCTGCACCTTCGTTGCAGAAGCTGCAGGCGTGAGCGTCGAGGATGTTCATGGATTTGTTTACGGTGGACACGGTGACACCATGGTACCGATGACCCGGTTCTGTTCAGTTGCTGGCGTTCCGCTAGAGAAGTTTTTGAGTCAGGAAAAAATTGCGCAGATTGTAGAGCGTGCCAAGAACGGTGGAATTGAAATTGTTAACTACCTCAAGACAGGTTCTGCTTACTATGCGCCTTCAGCTTCAGCAGTCCAGATGGTGGAAGCCATCATTAAGGACAAGAAGCGAATTCTACCTTGTGCTGTTTGGCTCGAGGGGGAATACGGAATTTCCAATCTCTTTGTCGGTGTTTTGGCAAAATTGGGCGCTAACGGGATGGAAAAAGTAATTGAGTTAGATTTGAACGAGACAGAAAAAGCTGGTCTTCATAAATCAGCCGACGCTGTTAAGTCTCTAGTGAACGTTTTGGAAGGATCTGCTTCATGAAAATTCACGAGTATCAGGCAAAAGAACTCTTCAGAAAATATCAGATTCCCGTACCCAACGGAAAACCGGCATTCTCTGTAGACGAAGCAATCGCTGTTGCAAAAGCACTCTCCGAAAAAGGCCCTTGGGTTGTAAAGGCCCAGATTCACGCCGGCGGAAGAGGAAAAGGCGGCGGGGTTAAAGTAGCCAAAACAATGGACGAGGTAACCCAGTACGCAAAAAGCATATTGGGAATGAACCTTGTAACGATTCAAACAGGTCCCGAAGGAAAAGTAGTTCAGCGTCTTTTAGTTGAGGACGGAGCACAGATTGCGAAAGAATATTACGTAGCCATTACTTTAGATCGCGCTGTCTCTAGGCTCTGTATTATGGCAAGTCCTGAAGGCGGCATGGACATTGAGGAAGTAGCTGCAAAAACGCCTGAACGCATTTTTAAACAGTGGGTTCATCCAACCCTCGGCTTGAGAGATTTTCAAACAAGAACTCTCGCTAGCCAAATGGGATTCACCGGGCCAGCAGCAAAGCAATTTCAGGATATTCTGAAAAAGCTCGTTCGTCTTTATATAGAAAATGATGGGACGTTAGTGGAAATCAATCCCTTGATTCAAAGCAAAGACGGCAATCTGATGGCTTTGGATGCCAAAGTGGATTTCGATGAAAACGGCATGTTCCGACACCCTTCTTTTCAAGAGCTTCGAGATCTGAATGAAGAAGATCCCAGTGAGACAGCTGCTAAGAAGTTTGATCTCAGTTACATCTCGTTAGATGGAAACATTGGGTGCATGGTGAATGGCGCAGGGCTTGCGATGGCCACAATGGACATCATTAAGTTAGAAGGGGGAAATCCCGCAAACTTCCTAGATGTCGGTGGGGGAGCCACCGAAGAAAAAGTTAAGGAAGCCTTCAAAATCATTCTTCAGGACTCCAAAGTAAAAGCCATCTTGGTAAATATTTTTGGTGGAATCATGAAGTGTGATGTGATTGCCAAAGGCATCATGGGAGCTGCTCGAGAACTTAAGTTAACTGTTCCGCTGATTGTTCGCTTGGAAGGAACAAACGTTCAACAAGGGAAAGAACTTCTCGAAAAATCAGGGCTCAAGATCATTACAGCAACTGGAATGAAAGAAGCTGCTCAAAAAGCAGTTGCAGCTGCGGAGGCTCACTAATGGCCATTTATGTCGACAAAAACACTCGTTTATTAGTTCAGGGCATCACCGGACAAGCAGGAGCTTTTCACACAAAGGCATGCAAAGAATATGGGACACAAGTAGTTGGTGGCGTCACTCCAGGAAAAGGGGGAGAAAACTTTGAGGGAACTCCCATCTTCAATTCAGTAAAAGAAGCGGTTAAAAATACCGGGGCAAATGCCACGATGATTTATGTTCCCGCTGCTTTTGCTGCTGACGCTGTCGTAGAAGCTGCAGATGCTGGGATTCAAACGATTGTGTGTATTACAGAAGGCATTCCCCCGTTAGATATGATCTCGGTAAAGGAATACTTAAAAACCTCTGAGAGCGTTTTGATCGGTCCCAACTGTCCCGGTGTGATTACACCAGGGCAATGTAAGATTGGAATTATGCCAGGGTATATCCACAAGCCAGGAAATATTGGAGTTGTTTCCCGCAGTGGGACCTTGACCTATGAAGCCGTTCACCAGCTTACTCAAAGAGGGATTGGCCAATCCACTTGCGTGGGCATTGGCGGAGATCCGGTGCAGGGAGAAGCTTTTATTGATGTCCTCAAAAGATTCAACCAGGATCCAGATACTCATGGAGTGGTCATGATTGGAGAAATCGGAGGTTCAGCAGAAGAAGCTGCGGCCGAATGGATTAAATCCAACATGAAAAAACCGGTCGTGGGATTCATTGGAGGCCAAACAGCTCCCCCAGGGAAACGAATGGGTCACGCCGGAGCGATCATTAGTGGTGGTAGTGGAAAAGCTTCAGATAAAATTGCGGCTCTGGAAAAAGCTGGAGTCTTAGTAAGCCTAAGCCCTGCGTCTCTCGGTGAGACCATGGAAAGAGCTTTAAAAAATAGATAGGAGCAGTCACATGGAAAGAACCTTAGGAATTATTAAACCAAACTCTGTTAACAATAATCATGTCGGTAAAATTCTGGCTATTGGCGAAGAAGCAGGCTTGAAGATTGTTGAAATGAAGATGAAAAAGCTTACCAAAGAAGAAGCTGGCGGCTTTTATGCTGAACATAAAGAGCGTCCATTCTATCAAAGCTTAGTAAATTTCATGACCAGCGGACCCGTAGTCCTTCTTGTTTGGGAAGGAAATGGAGCTGTTGAAAAGTGGAGACAGGTCATGGGAGCTACAGATCCCGCGAAAGCTGCTCCTGGAACTATTCGAAAGTTGTTTGCGGACAGCATTGAAGCAAACAGCGTCCATGGTTCGGACAGCGCTGCTTCTGCTAAAAGAGAAACTGAGTTCTTCTTTCACTAAGCAACTTTTTTTCCTTTTTTTCGATTTGATTCGAGGAATTGATCCATTGCTCGCTCGAAGTGTGTTCGCTCGAGCGGGAGACGGAGATTCCCGTCGATTTTGGATTTTTCTCGGTTGATTGGCAGAAGATTTTCTGGTGATGCGCATGCAAAGATCGGTACGTGGTTCATTTGAAGTTCGTCTTTAATTATCTTGGCAGCACTTTCATCATTAAGCTTATTTAGATTAGACCCTACTAAAATCACTTGGGGTTGATGGAAGTGTGCCATGGTCACCATCTCAATACCGTCTTTTGCCAGAACTGGTTCGAATCCCCAACGAGTAACGACTTCACTTAACAACTGCAACTGTTCCTTGCCCGAATCTACCAATAGGATTTTAGAATTTTTCTTAGTTCCTTTTTCCTGCCTTTTCGATTCACTCAATACATGCGGGAATAGAACAAAGAACGTTGAGCCTTCTCCCTCCACACTTTTAACCCAGAGATTTCCATCATGGAGGTGGGAAATCTGTTTTGCCACACTCAACCCAAGGCCACGCCCGTCCATTCGGCTGTAGTCTTTAATTTGGCTAAATCGATTGAATATCTTTTGGACTTCATCTTCGGGTATTCCCCTACCCTCATCCCGAACTCCCACAATAAGCATGGGATAGGGCGGATCGGCTTTTCTTCTGCCTTTGAAACTTAAGACAGAGAGATAAATTCTTTTTCCGGGATCGGTAAACTTAATGGCATTTACTAAAAGGTTCTGAAACAACTGGTGGATCCGGTCGGGGTCGATAAGGACTTTCCAATTGGAGAGCGGATTGTCATATCTGAGTTCGATATTTTTTTGTTTAGCTTGAAAGGCATAGTCTTGATGAAGATTTCTTAAGAATTTATCTAAATCAACCATCTGGTAATCTGGTTTCAACCCTTGCTCATAGGCCATCACATCCAACAGATCATTTACTAAGCGAATACCGTGTTCCGCTTGGCGTTTTGATCGCTCCACCAGTTCTGTTTGCGTAGGATTCAGTTGATTGTTTTCTGAAAGAAGTAACGACAAACTGGAATGGATCAATCCCAAAGGTGCACGTAAGTCATGGGCACACACGCTGAGGAATTCTTCCCTTTGTGAAAGAACGGTCTCAGCCCTTGCCTCTTTCATCAAGAGTTCTCTGACTTGCCGTTTTAATTCTGATTTCTGATAGACCCTAAGCGATCTCAGTTCAAGTCGAAGACCGAGATCTTCGGTGTTGTCCCGAATACAAATCATTTCATCCAAACCAGAGCCTTCAAGAGCGGCAAGCTGGTCATCTGTCGGTTTGTCGTAAACCCAGGTGTAAACTCGGCTGGGATTACCGGGTAAAAGTCCCATGACGTCTAGAATTTTTCTGACCCAACGAAGGTCCGTCTCACTGAAAAATAGATATTTTTGTTCTTGAGTGACTTGCTGGTTCAACCAATCAAAAGTGGGAATTTCATCTGATACTTTAAGGAAAGTGACTTGATGTTCTGATTTTTCTAACTTTGAAGAGAACTGAGTAAATGGGAAATCCAGCGGGCCGGTTCCTCTCACAATCCATAAGATCGACGCCATCTTTTCCCTCCTAAGGCTTAAACTCCTTAGATTTGATCGGAAAAAAGCAGGAAATTCTTGATGTATTAAGGCGCTTTATGGAGAAAAGTTTTCTTCAGTCGAGTCAGATTTTCCTGATGCCGGAACACGATTATGACGCATAAAGTCAGCACCATGATTCCCATGGCATTTCCTGGCCATTCGAAGACGAGAAAAATAATACAACTGAGAACTCCGGCCAATGAACCAACTGCGCTAATCCTACTAACTTTGAGAAAAACCAAGTAAACAAGGCCACCAATTAGCGCACACATGGGGTCAGCTACCAAAATGCACCCGAGGCTTGTAGCGACTCCCTTCCCCCCCTTAAATCCTAAAAAGACGCTAAAGCAGTGGCCTAAGACGAGGGAAATACCGGTTAGACAAACTAGCCAAGGTAAATCGGGGTAAAAACCCCGAATAGCCCAAAGTGGAGCCGCGCCCTTTCCCAGGTCGATTAAAAAAACCAAGATTCCCGCATACCAACCAAAAATACGCCTGACATTGGTTGCCCCGATATTTCCACTTCCCATCTCGCGGACATCAAGCCCGTACTTCCGCTTTGAAATAAAGACTCCTGTAGGGAAACTCCCTACCAGGTAAGCACCCAAAATAACTAATAGGTATGTCATCAGGGCCAATAATCTACGTTGGTTTCCGTTGATTTCCAACTTTTCAAATGACTCTAACTGTGGAAGGTTTGGGACTTCGATTTTTAGGGGCGGTTAGCTCAGCTGGATAGAGCACATGGCTTCGAACCATGGGGTCAGGAGTTCGAATCTCTTACCGCCCACCATTTTCACTATGACACAGAAATTATCCCTTCAAGAAACCTATGCGCCCCATAATGCTTGTTTTGGGTGTGGCCCAGCCAATTCCAAGGGCCTTCGCATCCGCAGTTTTGCCCAAGATGCTGAAGTCA
>RFNV01000159.1 GCA_009927005.1 Pseudomonadota bacterium | reverse complement strand
AACGTGACACTTTTTCGTCCCCGTTTCAGCGCGTACTCCACTGCCATACGAACAAGCCGTTTAGTACCTTCGGGAGTGATTGGCTTAATACCAATTCCGGCCGTTGCTTTTAGCTTAGTTCCCATCTCGGAGTTCAAAAAATCGATGATTTTCTTAGCTTCAGGAGTTCCGCTCTTCCATTCAATTCCTGAATAAACGTCTTCTGTATTTTCCCGGAAGATCACCATATCCACTTTTTCCGGTTCTCTCACTGGGCTTGGAACCCCTTGGAAGTAACGAACGGGACGAATGCAGGAGTACAAATCGAGTAATTGCCGTAAAGCCACATTGAGCGAACGAATGCCTCCACCTACTGGAGTCGTCAAAGGCCCTTTAATGGCTACCGAATAGGTCTTTATCGCTTCTAGGGTCTCCTCAGGGAGCCAATTTCCCGTATTCTTAAAGGCTTTTTCACCGGCGAGGATTTCTTTCCATACGATCTTCTTTTTGCCGCCGTAGCTTTTTTGCACCGCAGCATCGAAAACTTTTTGGGAAGCTTGCCAAATATCGGGGCCCGTTCCATCGCCCTCAATGAAAGGAATGATGGGGCAGTCAGGAACTTGAATTGTTCGGTTACCACTGAAAGTAATTTTTTCACCCATTTGAGCCATATGGACACCTTTGAAAAATAGTAAAATAATTTAAATTTACGCCCCGGAGTTTAGTGAGTGGTCCCAGGGGTGTCAATCATAGCAAAAGCATAATCAGAGGAAAAAATGGGGATTTTTAAAAAGGTGGGTTTTGGGGTGTTCGTTGCAGGAGCCGTGGCCCTTGGAAATTCGGCCGATGAGAAAAACAACATCGAAGTTTATCAAAAATGCCATTCCGCCGTGGTCAACATTACTGCGACTACCTTGAGACGAGATTTCTTTTTTGACATCATTCCGCAACGCGGGGTGGGGAGTGGGGCCATTATTAGAAGCGATGGTTATATTGTTACTAATGATCACGTAATCGGAGATGCCCAAAACGTCGAAGTCACTTTACATGACAAAACCACTTTGCCAGCCAAAGTAGTTGGGACTGATCCCAGTACCGATCTCGCTGTTTTGAAAATTAACCCCCCGAATCGAATGAGCGTTCTTGAGTACAACCTGGGCCCTTTAAATGTGGGACAAAAAGTTCTTGCCATCGGAAATCCCTTTGGACTGGGGGGGTCTTTGTCGGTTGGAATTATTAGCTCCCTGGGCAGAGATATTCGAACCCCTTCGGAAGGGCTTTTAAAAGATGTGATTCAAACAGATGCGGCCATCAATCCTGGAAATTCGGGCGGGCCCCTTTTGGACAGCGCTGGAAAATTAATTGGTATCAATGCCCAAATCGTTTCAAAAAGTGGCGGAAATGAGGGGATTGGATTTGCAATCAATGGAAAAACGGTAAAGAAAATTGTCGAACAGCTCATTCAGTACGGGCGAGTGACTCGGCCGGAGCTCGGGTTGTATGGGGTTGGATTAGATCAACGAGTTCTTACTTATTTAAAAATCCCGCGAGAGGCAGGCGTTATGGTGACGCAAATAATGAAAGGAGGAGCGGCAAGTCGGTCGGGATTGAGGCCCGCTACCAAAGAACTCATTGTGGGGTTTTACCGAATCCCTATCGATGGCGATGTGATTGTTCAGCTGGATGATGTCGGGGTGGGCTCTCTTAGAGATATTCGTGACTTTTTAAGTGAGAAAAAAGTGGGAGATTCAGTTCGGGTTCAGTTTTATAGAAATAAAAGATTAGAAACGGTGACGATTACTTTACGAGAATCCAATGAAAAGAAAGCTTTGGATCAATCAGCTTAGGAGCCAGCTTTTTTCCGCTTAGAAAAGGTAAAAGTCTCAGAAGTTTCCGACAGAGACGAGTCGAGAATACTTTGCTTGAGGATCCTTTTGAAGTGAGGGATTAAGAAAGGTTCCATCGGGGGAAGAAGGCGAAGTCGACTGATTTCGTTTTTCCAGGAAGGGAGTTCTCCTCCGATCCAGGCTATGGGGACGTTCGGATTCGCTTCGGAGTATTTCACCAAAGAGTTCATCATCTTATTTTCTGTTTTTAGCTCATCTGAAATGACCACTGCTGCCCATTTGGTTTTAGTCAAATTTGAAAAGGTTGAATCCCCCAAGGATTCCGGACAAGAGGCAGACCATTGAGACTCCTCCTCGATAGATTGCTGAGCCAAAGTCCTAACCACTGGATTCTTAGATAAAACCAGAACCTGGTGTAGAGAGGCGCTAGAAGAGGAACGGTCTCGCGCAGTTCCCGTCGATAGAAGAGATCCCCATTGTTCCAAATCATTTTTACGGTATTGAATTCCGATTCGTCCCGAGGCCCCTTCTAAAACGAGTTCACCCGGTAAGGCCCGCCCCAAATCACTTGCAACTACAGGGATATGATTTCTCTTTAACCAGCTTTTTAGTGTAGTTAAGAGGATCGAAAATCTGTTGCCCGCCCCAAAAACCTTGCTTTGAATGAGATTGGAATCGACATCCGATAAAGAGGAATATTTTTCGTAGATCTTGTCTAATTGATTCAGAAAATCTGCTCTGTGTTCAGCTGTACTCTGTAAGATGAGCGCTGTCGAAGTACTGGATGGAGAGTGAAGGGTGATTACAAGAAAGTCTTCAAGCGAAACAGAAACTTTTTTGTCTCGCGACAGAAGATAAACACCAGATTGAGAAAGTTGCGGAAGTTGTTCGATTGTCATAAGTGGCCGAGAGGGGATAAAAATTTATTTTACCACGGTTCAGTTAAAGTATACGCCCAACTGTGTCAGCTCTTCCCTCAGAAGCCCGGTCTTAGTCCCTTTGTTACTTCAGCAAATTGAGTGCTAAGTAGGGTGTTTGGTTTGCTTGAGTCAAAACCGACACACCAGCTTGTCTCAAAATAGATTCTCTCGCCAAGTTTGCGCTCTCTTGAGCGATATCAGCATCGCGAATTCGAGATCGTGCAGCTGATAGATTTTCTTGGAAGATGCTCTGCGCGATCTGAGTCGAATTTAAACGCCCCTGAATCGCACCAATTCGCGAACGAATGTCATTCACCTTAACCAAAGCTTCGTCTACCGTTGAAAGAGCACCTTGAGCTCCATCTTTGTCAGTAACCGAGATTCCATCGACATCAATCCCAGAGGCCGTCAGATTTGTGTTTCCTGGATCAAACGTGATTCTGTCTACATTATCTTCATTGTTGATGCCCACTTGGAAATCAAGTCGGACTTGTTCTCCAGCTAGAAGTTCTCGACTTGCGTACTTTGTGGACTTCGCTACGCGATCAATTTCCATCTTTAGCTGTTGAACTTCGTTATCGATCATGGAGCGTTCTCGATCGCCCACTGTATCAGTGGCCGATTGCATCGCTAGTTCTCTCATGCGGACCAACATATTATTGATTTCGTTGGTGCCCCCTTCGTAAACTTGGACCAGTGAAATACCATCTTGGGCATTTCTAATGGCTTGGCCTAAGCTTCGTACTTGAGCATTTAAAGCGTCAGAAATTGATAGACCGGCTGGATCGTCAGAAGCCTTTGTGATTCGGCTTCCACTGGCGAGGCGTTCCACAACGGAGTGCATTCGCCTTTCGGTTTGTTCCAAATTGCGTTGAGCCGCAAGGCTGAGTTCGTTGGTGTTGATTCGTAAACCCATGGGAGTAACCCCCTTTACCTAATTGCACCTCCTTCCGTGTGAATCGCTCTTTTGATTCTTGAAGAGCGCTCTGCTACTTCCTTGCAGAGTGAGCAGACAGCTAGAGAGTTATTCTCTAAAAATTTTCCGTCTGCCACACACTTCTTCGACGCCCCAGAATATAAGTTTAGTAAAAAAAACAACATGTTGCGTCGCGTTTTTGTGTTGCGATGCGCTATGGTTTGCAGGAAAATTTAAAACACTTTGTTTTTAAAATACATTTTGTTAGTTCTCAGGTCAGATTGAAAACAAACTAACGCAATGCGCTTAGTTACTTACTCCAACGGGGAGACTCAACTTTTTGACTTGGAAGAGCGAAGTTTTGAAAAAAAAATCTAAGAAAAAACGCCCAATCCATGTAGTGGTCACGGCAGGACCGACACGAGCTTATTTTGATCGAGTGAGGTATTTGAGCAATTACTCGACGGGAGCCTTAGGTTTTCATTTGTCTCGAGCCCTGACTAAAAGCGGCATTGAGGTGCTAGCAGTTGTAGGTCCAACCCAACAGCCCTTTTCCAAACTTCCCTTAAAGAAACTAGTAGAAGTAGAAACGGCCGAACAAATGGCAGCCGCAACTTTGAAGCTCTGTCGTACTTTCAAGCCAGATTATGCGATTTTTGCAGCTGCTGTTTTAGATTTTAAGCCAAGGAAAGTATTTTCAGGGAAGGTCAGCTCGCAAAAAAGGAACTGGAAAATTGAGCTCGTCCCAACTCCCAAGATAATTGACCAAGTGGGCTTGCTCTATCCGAAGATAAAAAGAATCGGATTTAAGTTGGAGTGGGAACCGAGAACTCGAAATGAGATTTTACGATTTGCGCAGGATTTATTAATTCGAAAACAGCTGCATGCAGTGTGCTTGAATTTTCTTCCCCAAATTAAAGGGGGAAGCCATCCGCTTTGGTTAGTTACTGGTAAGGGACAAGTAAAAAAACTACTGAATAAAGATCAGATCGCTAAAGCACTTGCCAATTTGGTTACGCGGCCAGAGGAAGAGGGCGCTTCACTGAACGTTCGAGGAAAATAGCCAAATCTTCTGGAGTCCCCAGCCCATGCATGGCTTCTGCCGGAATGGGAAAAATTCCTACTTTGCCGCCTGCCTGAATAAGGTCATTGTATACAGGGCATACGTAAAACTCATTATTGGTTCTAACGTCCGAGCGAATCATCGAATAACTAGCTCTTTGGAAAAGTTCTGCCGTTTTAAAATAGTAGATTCCTACCGTTGCGTGAGAGCTAATTGGCTTTTTCTCAGCTACTTCAACTACCAAATCCTTATCATCCAACCGCGCATAACTCCACTTTGTCTCTTTCGCGGGAAAGGTCATGATCAAGCCATCTCTATCTGATTCCAAAGCTGATTTTAGAAAATCCTCGAAGGAGCTCTCTACGAACTGATCTGAATTAGCAATAATGAGGGGTCTATCGAGGGCGATTCGATCTAGCGCTAACAGAACAGTGCACGCAGCTCCTTCCGTCTTGTGGGGCACCGAAATAATCTGGCAACCCGGTGCAAGTTCGGAAAGTCGATTTTCTAGATCAAAAGATTCGAAATGGGTTCGATTAACAATAAAGTTAAAATGGGTCCGATAGTTCTGAGAACTTAAATTTTCAATTACCCACTGAATCATCGGCTTGCCATGTACTTTGATGAGGGGCTTCGGATCAACATACCCAACATCTGCAAACCGTGAACCTAATCCTGCCATGGGAATCACAATCTCAACGGTTCGTGTATCTAGACAATTCTGATCTCGAAATTTCGCAATTTGAGAGTTGATAAAAGAGAGATTAACCTCAGCAGGACTCTTAACGATCGCGACATTGGATGTCGCCTTTTGAGCCGCTATGATCCCAGGTTTAGAATCTTCTATGATTAAAACTTCGTCGCTATTTACTCCCAGGGTTTTAAAGCATTTTAAATAAATCTCTGGATCGGGCTTAGATTTACTGACATCATCCTTAGAAAGAATGACATCAAAAAAGGGTCGAATCTGAAGCTTTTCCAAAACGAGATCGACGGTGCCTCGCGAGCAGTTTGAAGCTACTGCTAATTTCATACCTCGCTCACGAAGTGTTTTTAGTAAATTAATTTGAAGGAGAGAGGGCTTTAATCGCTGGTTTAAGAGTTCCTGAGTGTAAACTTGTTTCATTTCATTGATGAAGGAATGCAAGCCTCTGGGAAGCGCTGAAAATTGAGAGAGCATTTCGAGTTTTACCGTGGTTGGTAAACCATTGTAGTTAAAACCATGAACGGCAGGGGGCACTTCAAAGCCAAAAAGGTTTATGGCGCGACTGAAAGCTTGATAATGCAAAGTAACTGCATCGACTAAAACGCCATCTAAGTCAAAAATGACTGCTTTGATCATAATGATTCCTTTGAAAATTCCTGCGGGATATCGGTACAAAAATAAAGAGCTTCACTGGGGATAATCGGTTCAGTTCGGAGCCTCTTCCAAATCGGCTTGGGATCTCGTCCATGGAGATCAGGCGAAACAATTGCGAGCGACATTTTTTTTTCGATCGCAAAGGGCCTGAGAGAACTGAGTTCGGGATCGGAATGAAAGCTATCCACCCAAAGCCAACTACAAAGTTCTTGAGCGGAGGGTTCTCGCTCATATTCTGAGAAACGAGTTGCTAACATCTTCCGCGGGAAAACTTTTGAAAACTGAACCAGTTGGGGAACGCTCATATCAAAAAAAACGACTCTGAGTCTTTCCAAGAGAGAATGATAAGGTTTCAAATACGGCAGGAGACCATCTTCTTTAATATTGAGAAAAAGAGGCAATTCGGGGCGATCTGCCCAAAGAGTCAGAAGATCTTCAAATTTGAGGGCGTCTCGGGAGGAACTCAACGGATCGTGAGACAGGTAGAGTTTACCGGAATACGAACGCAGGTCAGTTTCAGTTCCAAAACCTTCAGTCTGACTCGTTGCAAAGGAAGACAGTTGATTTTGCTCTTGAGGCTCTTTCCAGAGACCTCGGTGTGAAAGTATGTTCATGATTACAGAGTGAGAGAATGAGGAAACTACTTCTTATGATCTCACTTGCTGCGAAGCTCAATCTAGGCCGGCCGAGTCAATTCTAACGCTGATTTCTGTCGCGACGCGCTACCCCAAACCTTTTTTACACGGGCCCTGAGAATGTGATACTTTTCCCCAAAATGAAATCAACAATTCCTACCCATTTAATGAAGGCTCGCTCCTTGTATTACGAGCTTCGACTCGAGGAGGCTTACCCCCTCTTTAAAGAGACATTTGATTCGATGAGTGTTGAGGAAAGTTGCGAACTCGTAGAATTTTTTTCCATGTTCATACGGACCCTTTATGAATTGGGTAAAGATGAGGATTTAAAAAGTTACCGTGACAAGCTATCGGTGATTCCAGAAAAAAAGCGAACGCCCGAACTTGATTATCAAGTGGGGCTGTCTTATTTGACCCAAGAAACGGCAGATCTCGATCGCGCTCGAGAAACCTTTGAAAGAATTTTATTTAAAAGTCACGACGTCAACTTGTTGGCCCGAACCAAAATGGGTCTTTCCACTTGCTACGACATTATTTCCAGAGACTGGAAAGTGTGTGATTCGATTATTTCCTCAATTAATTTAGATGGATTGGATCCCTACTTGCTCGATTTGGTTTCCGTATGGAAAGCAAAAATAATGAGAGATTCAGGTCGAATTGAAGACGCAGAAAGATCTCTCGGAACTTTTCTAGCTACTGTAAAAGCCCACTTCCATTGGCATGCTTATCTCTCGGGGCAAGTAATTTTGGGTGGTGTATACCTTCGCCAAGAGCGATTCGATCGATTACTTTCCATTATCAAGGAAGTGAGAGCTTATTGTGATCGCTATCCTTTAAGAACGATAAAACGGCAGATCGACCACTTAGCTGATCAAATCAAAGGTCATGATCGTTCGGTTTCTTTAATCTGGGAACGAACTCGAAATTCGAGCATCTTAAAATACGAGGGTAAGATTCTCCAGCTTAATGGAGACAAGCCGTGGCAGAAACTCCTTCTGTCATTGATTCGCGAAAAAGTTCTTCCTAAACAGGAAATCATTCAACGGTTGTATCGTAGAAATTATCGGGCCAAAAAGGACGATAAATTGATCTATGGCCAGCTTCACTTATTAAAAAAGCAGCTTCTTAAATTGGGATTCTCCCAAAAACTTGTAACCAAGGAATCATTTGGATACCGATGGGTTCCAGAAGTGTCCGAAGTCGGGGAGGATGTTTTATGAGGGCGATTTTTTACTTAGTAGTCCTTTTGGTGGGATTATCAAAAGAGTTGATGGCTTTTGAAATGATTGGCAGTGATGGTCCGACGCCGTTTGCTCCGATCCCAGCCCCTCGAAAAGTAACCATTCCCTTGCAGGAAACCATTTCTTCCTACTCGGTTCTGGAAGGAACAGACAAGCTTGCTTATATCGATTCAAACTTGAAGTTGCGTGTTTACGATTTTAACAGCGGTGAGGAGCAACAGTATGGTGGGTTTATCAATGAGCTTTTCCCAGTTTCAGGAGCTGGAGGAAAAACGGTTCTCTCCTCAGATCTAAAAAAAGTAGTTAGGGTTGTGGGTAAAAATAAGGGCCAGGAGATAGGCCTGCCTGGGTCCAGCCAGTTTCTCCTGTGGGACAAAAACGATCTGTATTTGCTAAAAAAACTGGAAAAGCTTAACGGTGAGGCTT
Source organism: Pseudomonadota bacterium (assembly GCA_009927005.1). Classification (GTDB taxonomy): domain Bacteria; phylum Bdellovibrionota; class FAC87; order UBA2466; family UBA2466; genus RFNO01. The sequence continues at coordinate 62,875 of RFNV01000159.1, read as the reverse complement.
GGAGGATTTCCTATTTCATCTACAATCAGGACAAGAATCAGATTCGTCACAATGCTTGTGATTTTTACCCAGCCAACAATCCCAAAAACCTAAGGATTGGAGAGGGTCACTTGGTGCCAAACCTCCTCCTATACAGCGAAAAACATATGGATAGAGACACTGAGTTAACTATCTATACGCTCAACCTCAAGGCACGAAATGGTAAATGCCAGATCGAAGCTCAATCGAGGGAGCCTGAATACTTTAAGGGAAATGTCACTTCAGTAAATTGGGCTTTTGAGGGGAGAGAGGTAGTTGTCTTCACCGATCATGAAACTACCAATCTATACTTTGGAACGCCCGGGGCATTTTCAATTGGAATTTTACCTGTCGGCCGCTCCTACATACCAAATACTAAAAGTTCAGTGGTGATAAACATCAATCGCCAAAAAGGAGTTGGCGTCTACTCCTTACTGACCGGTCGTTATTTCACTCTGGATTTATCGGTAGACAGAGGATTTCTGGAAGGAAATCAAATTTGGGTCGATTCAGAGGGAGAGCAGCTTTTTATCAGTACGAGAGAACGAAGAGATAAGTGGGGAGGCCGCGCACTGCACACAGTTAGCTTAAAGGGATTAAACAGATAGAAAACACAGTTAATGACAAAATGCTTGAGAAACAGAAGAAGGACCTAGATAAGGCGAAGGACCTATTCTTTTCATGGAAGCTCCATGAAGCTTATGCAGTTTTTCGTCGATTTTTTGACCGCCTTCCTTTTTCACCTCAACCCGAGCACGCGCTTTATTTAAGTTACTTTGTTCGATGCCTTCTAGAATTGGGAAAAGAACGAGAGCTCAACTTTTACTTGAATCAGATAGAGAATCTCTCTTCGAAATGGCAGACCGATGAGCTTTATTATCAATTAGCCGAAGTTTCGATCCTGGGAGCTGAAAGAAATCTAAAGTCTGCAAAAGAACTCCTAACAAAAGTTATTTCAAATCCTGAATCTAGCTACTTACATACCAAGGCCAAGATGCTTCTAGCTTATTGCTACGATTGTGAGGGAGATAATGTGGATGCTTGTCGAAGAATCATCGACTCGATTGAGGATTCACAGGATAGACCTATTCAGCTGAGTTTGGAATTGTGGCGAATTAAAATTTTACGAGATGAGGGGAAGTTAGATTTAGCAGAAGAGAAAATGGCAAAACTCTTTAAAGAATTGGACCCCATTCGAGATTGGTATGCGTATTTTTCTGGAAAAGTCATTTTAGGGGGCCTTTACATCCTTCGTGACGATAAGGAGCAAGCTACTCAGCTATTAGCTGAGACCCGGGCGATTGTAGAAAAAAGCCCCTTCAAAACATTAAAGGCTCAGCTCTCGGCACTTGAAGAGAAGTTGAATACGAAACCAATTGCACCAGAACTGTTTTGTGAACACGGGATAAAAGGGTGGACGGTTTTTTGTAATGAAAAAAAGATTGAGCTCAGCTATCAAACCCTTCCCGCAAAAATATTCGAGCTGTTTACCAAGAAAGAATGGATAGACAAATCCCAGATGGCTAAAAAGGTATTTAAAAAAGATTATGAACCGGCATCGGATGATAGCAAATTGCAGTATCAGATCCACTGCCTCAGAAAAATATTGTTAGAACTGGATTTTGAGGTTGATCCCATTTCTTTTGAAGAGGGCGGATATCGTCTAGTTCCCAAAGTTACGATTCGAGAGGGAGAAGTATGAGAAAAATGAATTTAATTCTAGGCCTTTGGCTCTGTGTGACTGCGCAAATAAACGCATCCGATATTGGCTCTATCAAATGTTTCGGTGGGGATGGACCGAACCCGCTGACAGACATTACAAAAATTCAAAACCTTGGGGTTACGAATTTTGATTTGAGAGGGCCAGTGCATGAATTTGTCTTTTGGGAAAAGAAAAATCAGATTGTTTATCGAAACCAATTTGGAAAAATTTATCGACTCGATCTAAGAAGTGGAAAAAGTGTTCTTTTAGGCTCCAGTAATGCTTCACTTTCCCCTGTTAAAGATCCCGGTGAACGGTACATAACCCTCGTGGGTTCCCCGATCACTCTCGATACTGCTACCAATCCGCCACGCTGGCAGAAGTGGTCACATAAAAAGCGAGTTAAACATCTTTACTGGCACCGGTTTTTTGGGCGGGATTCTCTTTTTAGTGTTACTTCCTCAATTGTCAGGCCTCACCAGCAACAGATCGAGGTCTATTCTTTTAGTCAAAAAGGGATCAAGCCACATATCTGTAACCTCTACTCCGGTGTGGGAGAAGTATTTCACCTAGGTGAGGGCCATACTTATCCCAATGTCTTTCTTTACCGAGTCAAAAGAGAGAATCAGTGCACTCGGCTAACTTACTTTAATATCCAAATCGAGGGTGAGCTTGCGGGAATCCCAGTTTGTAAGCTTTACCAATCTGGTCAGTATTCCACTCTCATTCCGGGAAATGTGAAAGAAGTTTACCAGTTCCCAGAACTCATGGCCGGTAACCAGAATATGTTTGTTGTCAGGACCGATCATCCTGAGAAAAATCTCCTTTGGGACGATGGGGTTTATGGCTGCCGTTACTACAATTTTGGAAAAAGTGTTCCTATGGTTCTTAATCCTCGCCAAGCGGTGCTAGCGGCTTGGAGCGAGGAGGAAGGGTTAAGCCTCATTTATCCCCGAAATCTTGAAAATGGAGAGCCAGTAATCCTTCGGCCCCTTCGAGATCAAATCACTGGGCCCATTCACCAACATCACTTGGCGCTTTCTGATGATGGAAAAACATTATTGGTTCTTGCGAAGTTAAAAGGATCTTATGAGAGTGAGAATCGTCAGCTGATTAAAGTGACATTACAGTGAGGAGATCTTTTTATCTCTTTTAGCCCAGAAAATAAAAAGGCCTAGAAAGCCCGCGAGAACCGGAACGAGTAAAAATAACAGAACCCAGATTCCCTCTCTGATAGCTCTCACAAGAGGAGAATCGGGAGTGCCGAATTGGCAAACAGCACACGCCCAAACAGACTGAGGGTGTAAAAGGGAGGCCAGGAATAAAAAGCCGAGAAGTCCAAAGCCCTTAGTCTTCTTCAAAAAGTAAAAGAGATAGAAAACTAACCCACCAGTTCCAGAGAGGGACAAGTATCCCAACGAAACCAGTAATGGACCCGTATCCCAACTATAGTTTTGAAGAGACCAGACCCCAAAAAATCCCGACAGAGCAATAGAGCAGAGGATCAAAAAGAGATGAACAACCTTAAGAGACAAGCCAACTCCTCATCGCATCCATGGGGATCATCCAAGGAACTACGATTAATACAGCAAACAAAACTGCGGTAAGTGCTAAGGTTAAATAAATAGCTGCCTTTTCAGAAATCAAATGCATGAAATAAAGAGCCACTAAAGATGCTTTGGTTGATGCAACCACCAGCGCCAAAATGACAGCAAAGGTGAAAGGCAGGTGGATATAAGAAATCCCAACGGTCACTGCAGTCAGCAATAATAAACAGCCAAAAATCACCCAATAAACTCGAGTGTGCTTCTTCACTTCCTCAACGGACATATGTTCTGATGCCATGGTAGCTTCTCCTTACAGAAGATAAAGAATAGGAAATAAGAAAATCCAAACCAAATCCACAAAGTGCCAATAAAGACCAGCACATTCGATACGGCCTGTAAAACGCTCAGGTTCGGATTTCCACATATGACTACCTGGTCCTAAGAGGTATGCATTGACGATGATACCCCCAAGAATATGAAGACCATGGAGTCCTGTGATGACAAAGTAAATCGCGTAGAAGTTACTCGTTGCAGGGCTAATGCCGTGGCTAAACTTTTTCCCATATTCAACTGCTTTGATCCCCAAGAAGATAAAAGACATCAACAAAGTCAGACTCATATAAGTCTTAAATTGCTTTAAATTATGCATCTTCAGAGCAGCCCAGGCCATCACCACAGTCACCGATGAAAAAATCAAGACAACGGTATTAACGGTAGCGAGCGGGACATTTAAAACATCATATCCGTGCGGCCAATCGCTGACTCCTAAACGAAGGGTGATCAGAGCTGAAAATAAAGCTCCGAAAAGCATCACTTCCGATGCCAAAAAGAGCCAAATGCCCAGCTTTGCATTTGTTACTCCAGTTACTGGATTTGGCTTATCAATATAAGGAATATGAACTGCCATTTAGCCCTCCTGGGGAATAAATTGAGGTAACACTTTTCGGGTTGTAGCCGAATAAGAGTACGGATTTCTGTAAACTTCTACTGGGGTAGGGAAGTTTTCATGAGGGGGAGGTGAACTTGCAGCCCACTCAAGAGTAGTTGCCTCCCAAGGATTGTCATTTTGAACCTTTTTACCCGTCTTCCAAGCTGTGAACATATTCCAAATAAAAGGAATTTGAGCCAGTAGGAGAACAAAGGCAGCTGTCGACATGACGACGTTCCAGCTTTGAGTAGAAGCCCCGTAAGAATATTGAGTTTGGTCGTACATTCTTCGGGAGACCCCTTTGGAGCCCATCAAGAACATCGGCATAAACACGAAGTTAATCGCTACAAACGAAACCCAGAAATGAAGCTTTCCGAGGAATTCGTTCATGTGCCGTCCGGAGAATTTTGGATACCAGTAATAAACACCACCCATCAGGGCGAATAGAGTTCCTGGTGCCACGACGTAGTGGAAGTGTCCAATCACATAATAAGTATCGTGCAGATGAATATCCGAAGCGGTTAATCCCAACGGAAGACCCGTTAATCCACCAATCGCGAACATCGGTAAAAACGCCATCGCAAATAGCATTGGAACCGTAAACCTTATGGAAGCTCCCCACAAGGTGAGAAGAATAGTGGTCAAAATAATCACTGAGGGAATGGAGATAATCATCGTCGTTGCTTGGAAGAACGAGCTCAAAGTCACTCCCATTCCGGTCATGAACATGTGGTGAGCCCAAACCACAAAGGACATAAATCCTAAGAATAGAATTGAGTACACCATGGTCTTATAGCCATAAAAGGGCTTTCGGCAGTTGGTAGTGACAATTTCACAAACCACTCCCACTGCTGGAAGAATCAACACATACACTTCTGGGTGGGCCAAAAACCAAAAAAGATGTTGCCATAAAAGAGGGTTTCCACCGCCGGCAACGCCTAATTTTTCTCCGGATACAACTAAGCCACTGGGAAGAAAAAAGCTGCTGCCGAAAACTCGGTCAGCAAGTTGCAAGATCGCTGCTCCTTCGAGAGGAGGGAAAGCTAATAACAGAAGAAAAGCAGTTGTAACCTGAGCCCAAACATGGATTGGCCATCGCATGAAATTAAGGCCTTTAGCTCTGAGTTGAATGGCAGTCACGATAGTGTTCACAGAACCTAACAAAGAGGAAGTGATCAAGAACACCATTGAGAGCAACCAAACCGTCTGAGCATTATTTGAAATAACAGAAAGGGGCGGATAGGAAGTCCATCCAGAAGCAGCTGCTCCTCCTGGCATCAGGAAGCTCATCATCATGATGACTCCGCCTACAAAATAAACCCAGTAGCTCATCATGTTGAGTTTGGGGAAGGCCATGTCGCAAGCACCTACCTGAAGTGGAACCAAATAGTTGCCGAAGGCCCCAACCCCCATAGGCACTACCCCTAGGAAGATCATGATTGTTCCATGCATTGCTCCGAGGGCGTTATACAGTTCGGGAGTCAGCGCTCCTGTTTCAGTGAGTGCTTTTCCGATTAGGGGAATTTCAACTCCGGGATACGCAAGTTGCCAACGCATGAGAATCATCAAAAAGAATCCAAAAAGCAGAAAGAAAGTGGCCGTGATTCCGTATTGAAGGCCAATCACTTTATGGTCAGTAGAAAAAATATACTTTTTCCAAAAAGGCATTTCGTGGTGAGACATTGATTAGGCTCCTTCTTCTTTCAAAGCTTCTTCTTCTTCTAAAATCCAGTTGTCGTACTCTTCTTGGGTAAGGACATTAAAATATCCCTTCATTCGGTAGTGTCCTACGCCGCAGAGCTGAGCACAGGCGATTTCAAACTTTCCTGTTTCTTTCGTTTCAAACCAAAGGGGGAAGACCATTCCAGGAATTGCATCATGTTTTACTCGAGCATTGGGAAGGAAGAATCCGTGAATCACATCTTTTGCTCCCAATTCTACAATCACAGGTTTTCCAACGGGAACATTGAATTGGTTAATAGACACGATGTCATCTTTTCCATTAGGGTCTTCTCTATCTAGGCCAACGGGATTTGTTCCGTCGATGAGATCTATGTTTGTTTTTCCAAATTTCCCGTCTTTTCCGGGATAATGAATATTCCACGCAAATTGCTCAGCGGTGATACGAACTACTAAAGAGGTTTCTCTATCTGGAAAGTCAGTTTTTAGCTTGGCCCAGACGGGATAGGAGAAAAACACCAATAAACAAGCTTCAAAAATAACAACTCCAATCTCAAGATACTTGGGAAGGGAAAAGTGTTGCGGCGCGACATCTGCTGTATGGCCTTCGCGCTCTCTAAATCTGACCAAGCAATAAACTAGGTAAATTCCCCAGCCTACAAACAGCAAAGCCATGAAATAGTGGAGCGTTGTAATCAAATTATCAATTGCAAAACCATGGGTGGAGACGTCGGAAGGAAGGCCGTACTCAAAGCCCCTTTTATTTAAGACATCTTGCCAAGCTTTGGCTAGTTGTTCCATCATGACTGGTTGCCCTTCTAGAGATTATTGTTTTGTTGGATTTTTTGCACCAAACTCCATTTTAATCGAGTGTTAAAAAGAACCCCATATTAAAATTTTAGGGGCTCAAGAATCGTGCAGACATGCCCCGCTGTCAATCCTAGATGACAAATTAAAGGAAGCAGCGCAAACTCTTTTTCCTGTGAAAACTGAACTTCAATATCAATCAGGTTTTGGAAATACTTTCGAATCTGAGGCGCTCGCAGCAGCATTGCCTAAAAATCAAAACTCCCCTCAAAAGCCACCTATGGGGCTTTATCCCGAGCAGCTCAGCGGAACCGCATTTACGATGGCGAGAGCTGAGAATAAACGGACTTGGTTTTACAAAATTCGGCCCTCGGTGGTCCATGGACGGTTTTCCTCGGTGAGCGTCCCTCTTTGGAAAACTAATGGAGTAGAACCCGTAACCAGTCCAGAGCAGTTACGTTGGGATCCCCTTCCGGAGCCATCTAAACCTATTGATTTTATTCATGGTCTTTTTACGTTGGTTCGAAATGGGAGCCCCGAAACTCGCTCAGGAGTAGCTGTTCATGTTTATTCAGCTACTCAATCGATGACCGATTCCTATGCTTATGACGCAGATGGAGAGCTTCTTATTGTGCCCGAGAAGGGGCCCCTTTACATCAAGACTGAATGCGGTGATCTATCGGTTGAACCCTGCGAGATCGTTTGCATCCCTAGAGGAATGAAGTTTCAAGTCCAGCTGAGAGAGCCTTGGGCGCGAGGCTATGTTTGCGAAAATTTTGGGGAGCCATTTAGACTTCCTGCGTTAGGATTGATTGGGGCCAATGGCTTAGCGGATCCCAGGCATTTTTTAATTCCTCAGGCTAGCTTTGAGGATCGGGCCGGTAAGTTTGAGCTTTATGTTCGGTATCAGGGAAATCTTTTTAAGACTGTTCTCGACCGCTCACCCTTAGATGTGGTTGCGTGGCACGGAAATTACACGCCGTATAAATATGATTTGAGATTGTTTCAGCCGGTAAACACAGTCCGCTTGGACCATCCGGATCCCTCTATCTTTACTGTACTGACATCGCCCAGTTCTGTGCCGGGTCAGGCAAATTGTGACTTTGCGATTTTTCCACCGCGTTGGATGGTTGCCCAAGATACTTTTCGGCCTCCCTATTTTCACAGAAATGTGATGAGTGAGTGGATGGGATTAATCAAGGGCCATTATGATGCAAAGGAAAAAGGTTTTGTGCCCGGGGGAAGCAGCCTCCACAATTGCATGTCTCCACATGGCCCAGATGCTGAGACGACTGAAAAAGCAATTCGGGCCACTAATACCCCTCAATTTTTAGACAATACTCTCGCCATCATGTTTGAAAGTTGTTATCCCTATGTTGTGTCGGAAGCAGCTCAGAAAACTCCGCTCCTCCAAAAGGATTATTTGGATTGCTGGAGAGAACTGAAAGTGATGTTTCAACCAAGAGCTTGATTGTGGATACGATTAAACTTCTAAAGATTGTTCTTTTTTTCCTGGTGAGCCTTACGAGTTGGGCTCAAAAAAATCCTCAATTAGTTGGCGGTACGCCAGCGGGTGAACGATTTCCTGCTTTGTTTTTATTTTCTGAACTGAGTGAAAATCTGACAGATAGTTTTTGTACGGCAGCTAAAGTGTCCCCCCGACAATTTTTAACAGCAGCCCATTGTGTTTTAGAAACAAACAGCAAGAGCTGGTTTTTTCCTGAATATTCTAAGCCCGGAAGTCATTATTACTATTCCTTTGGCCGAGATCTGTCGAAGCCCGTTTCAATGCATTCGCTTCAAATAAAAAAAATACACGTTCATCCCTTGCTTCAAAACTGTTTGAACAAAGGCAAATATTTTCCTGCTCAGTGCCAGGCAGGAAAACTTCCCAATCCGGATCTTGCGATTGTAACAGTTGAACCGGGAACTGGACCCTTTTTCGATGCTCCCTCCTTGCCAATTGACTTCAATCCCAATCGGCCAGGGGATGAAATCATTTTAGCTGGTTACGGGGCACAAGAAGATGGAGACATTACACCGCCAATTCTGAAATATGGTTACTCCAAAGTTGCGACCCCAGAAGAACTGGAAAAAGCAACCGAAGGGACGTCTGCCGCCGAAATGGGATTTTTACAATCTGGTTTTTATTTCGGCAGCCTAGGCCCTTTGACAGACCCAAAAGTTCCCAATCTTGGAAGTGGAGATTCTGGAGGCCCCGTTTTAAAGGAATTACCCGATAGAATCGTGGGGGTGAATTCAAGCGCAGTTTGCCTAGATGGTGCTCCCCAAACATGCGAAATAACCGGGAACAACTTTTTTACCCGAATTGATTCAAAGGCCACGATTCAAGTAGACCGATGGACCAAAGAAATCATTCAAGAAGCTGGTCGCTGAGAAAAATATTTTTTATAGCTGCTCAAGGCTTCTTTGATAATCGAGATAGCTTCTTTTCGGTCTAAAAATTTTTCAACGACAACTTTCTTATTTTCCAACGATTTGTATTCTTCAAAAAACTTTTGAACCTCCGCCATCCGATGAGGGGGCAAGTCTTCGAGGGACTCATAATGGTTGTACTCGGGGTCATCGGAATGAACGGCGATGATTTTGTCGTCCGCCTCGCCTTGATCCACCATTTTCATCACGCCGATGGGTTTCACTCTGAGAATGGAGAGCGGAACCACTGCGAGTTGTCCCAAAACCAGAACATCTAGGGGATCTTTATCTTCGCAATAGCTTTGGGGAATGAATCCATAATTAGCTGGATAATGAACTGAGCTAAAAAGAATCCGATCTACTTTTAAAAAACCCGTGGTCTTTTCAAGTTCATACTTAATTTTTGAGTCCATCGGAATCTCAATAACTGCATTTAAATGACTTTCAATGTTTGTTCCAGGATCAATGTCATGCCAGGGATGCATTTTATTCCTCCTCACCAGTTCTTTTACTGAGACCATCTAAAACTGCTTCAGCTTGACTGCGGGTTAAGCCAGCGTCAATCAACGTTTCAAATCCAGCTTCAGAAACCGCTGTAAGACTTCCCAATTGTTTTAATAGCTTCAGCCGGGTCGCCTCACCAATGCCGGGAATGTCTTTAAGGATCGATTCATCGAGCATCATTTTTTTTCGCCGTCGGCGGTGGGAAACTACGGAAAACCGATGGGCTTCATCTCTTACTTGCTGCAGTAGGCGAAGAGCTGGATTGGTTTCCTTCAAAATAATGGGATTCTTTCGATTAGGAATAAATATCCTTTCCTCGGTTTTCTCCACATTCTTTCGAGTGAAAGCACTTTTCGTTCGGGATTTCGCTAAGGCCAAAATAGGGATCTCAACTCCCAAGTTTTTGAGGGCCCGCTCCGCCGATGCCAATTGGCCCTTTCCGCCATCAATCAAAAGCAGATCGGGCGGTGGTGGATCGGGTTTGCTAAAACGGCGAGTGACCACTTCGTGAATCATCGCAAAGTCATTTTGCCCTTCAACGGTTTTTGGATAGTAAAGTCGATACCGGCTTTTTAGGGGGCGTTCATCAGAAAAATGCACCAGAGCAATAGCAGGATTTTTGCCCTGTAAATTGGAAACATCGATCCCTTCGATGGTTTGGGGGACCTCAGGTAGATTCAATACTCTTTGGAGTTCATCCGCGCCCGAAATAGCTGTTTTGTTCTTTTGATCTAAGTAAATCAACTTTGCGTTTTCATAAGCCATTCCCAAAAGACGCAGGGGTTGTTCAGTCCGAGGAACTCGAATGCTAATTTTTTTCTGTGATCGCTCGCCGAGCATCTTTTCTAAAAGCAAACGCTCCTCAAAATCGGTGGCCACCCAGATTTCATCAGGAATCAGAGAAACTAAATAAAACTGCTGCAAAAACTCTAAAATCGTCTGTTCAATAGAGTCTAGTGTCACTGGAATTTTGAGTGTTCTTCGTCCGGTTAAAAATCCATTTCGAATAAAAAGAACCGCAATAGAAAGCTCCTGGTCGCCTTCAAAAACCCCGATCACATCAATGTCGCGCTGTTTTTCTGTGAGAACCGCATTTTGTTTCTCGGTGATTCGATCAATAGCAGAAATTTTGTCGCGAATGCTCTTTGCTTTTTCATATTCCCATTTGTCCGAAGCGTCTTGCATTTGTTTCCGCAGGGTTTGAACGAGAGCTTGTTTTCTGCCCTTGAGGAACAAAATGGCTTCCTCAACTTGTTTTGCGTAATCAGTTTGAGAGACATAATCCACACAAGGGGCTGTACAGGTGCCGATTTCATAATTGAGGCAAGGACGGTTTCGATTTTTAAATTTCGAATCGGAACAATCTCGAATCTGAAAAGTTTTAAGCAAAAATCGACTGATGTCTCTAATGCCCCCACTGAACGGTCCGAAATACCGAAGCGCCGGGGAAGGGGATATTTTTCGGGTGACTCTAAACTGGGGAAAAGGGTGGGTAAAATCTAAGACAACGTAAGGGTAATTTTTGTCGTCTTTCAGTCTTACATTGTATCGGGGGCGGTGCTTTTTAATGAGGTTACATTCGAGTAACAGAGCTTCTAGTTCGGTATGAGTGACTGTGAACTCGAGTTGGTAAATTTTTTTAACGAGAACCCGTGTTTTTGGGGTGAGCTTTTCTGGCGCCTGAAAATAGGAGCGTATGCGGTTTTTCAGGTTTTTAGCTTTTCCAACGTAGAGAATTCTTCCGGTGACATCTTTCATGATGTAAACACCGGGCTGAGTCGGCCATGTTTTAATTTGGTCGGATAGAGCGGCTTTTAAATTTTCTGAAGTGACCACTATTTTTTATGTTCGCTATCTGAGTCGCTCTCATCTTTTTCTTCTGGCTGACTGAGAGCCTTTTTAAATTCTCGAATTCCTTTTCCTAATCCTTTAGCCAGCTCAGGAAGTCGTTTAGGACCAAAGACCAAAAGAACCACTCCCCCTAACACCAGCATTTCTGTAAAGCCTAAATTACCTAACATCAGAGTCTCCTTTTTCAGAACGATATTCTTTTACTTCACGCTCGGGTTTCTGGTGAAGCGCCTTTTTAAACTCCAAAGCCGATTGTCTCAGGGCCGAACCCCATTGGCTCAAAGAATGCCTCTTCAGGATCATGAAAATGAGTACCCCGAGGACCAGAATTTCCGAAAAACCAAACATAGAATTGATCAAGAATCTCGACATTATACTGGAATGAAGGGCTTTAACAGCTCGAAATCCCCAAAATCTCCGACAAAGGATTAGTTTAGTTCCTGATTTTCTTATGTAAAATGGCTTGCTCCTGGGAACTTGGCGTGCTATTCCCTTGGGCCAATTACACACGTTCCCCTACCTTACTTAGACTTCGGTCTCTTTCGAAGGTTGGTTTTCGAAAGGGCACACGGGAACGGAGGCTTAACCGGAGGTAAAATATGCCTGAAGTATCCATGAGAAACATGCTCGAGGCTGGCGTCCATTTCGGTCACCAGACTCACCGTTGGAATCCTAAAATGAAGCCCTTTATCTATGGGCCTCGAAATGGGATCTACATTATCGATCTCGAAAAAACCGTAAAGCACGCAAAAGAAGCTTGCGCGTTCATCAAAAACACCGTGGCTGATGGTGGAAAAATTTTGTTTGTTGCCACCAAAAATCAAGCAGCATCAATGGCCAAAGAAGCTGCTAGCCGATGCAATATGCCTTTTGTTACCGAAAGATGGTTGGGCGGAACTCTAACCAATTTCGCTACTATCCGTAGAGGCTGTGAAAAGCTTGATGAAATGGATCGTTTACGTGCTGACGGTACTTACGATTTATTAAAGAAAAAAGAACGCGTTGTATTCGACAGAAAACAAGTAAAGCTTGAAGCGAGCTTGGGCGGTATCCGTCAAATGAGACAGCTTCCTGCTGCATTGTTTATCATCGATCCCATGACTGAAGATATTGCCGTTCGTGAAGCTAATCGATTGGGAATTCCAGTCGTAGCTTTAGTGGACACAAACTGCGATCCCGATCGTGTTGATTACGTCATTCCAGGAAATGACGACGCGATTAAATCGGTAACCTTGTTTGTTAACTTAATGGCAGATTCTTGTTTAGAAGGCGCCGCTATTTATGAGCAAAAAGCTCGAATTGCTCAGGGACAAGGCGCTGCTGAAGGACAAGTCCAACAGCCCAAGGCAGCTGAAGCTGAAAAAGCAGTTGCTGCAGGCCCAGTAGTTGAAAAAGTAAAACGGCCAAAACTTCTAAATATCCCCACGGAAATCGACTATCGGGATGCTAGCCTCTTAGAAGAAGAGGAAACAACCGAAGTTACGGAAGAAGCTGCGGAAGAAAAATCTGACAAATAAAAAGTCTGGGAGGTTGTTGTGAGTGAAGCTCTATTAGTGAAGGAACTTCGAGAAAAAACTGGTGCGGGATTCATGGACTGCAAAAAAGCATTGCTTGAAACAGGCAATGACATTGAAAAGGCCATGACTTTCTTGCGCGAAAAAGGTCTCGCTGCTGCGGCTAAGAAAGCTGGCCGCGCAGCTCATGAAGGCCGAGTTCAATCTTACATTCACGGAGAAGGCAAAATTGGCGTTCTCCTAGAAGTAAATTGTGAGACAGATTTCGTTGCGAGAACGGACGAGTTTCAAAACTTGGTTCGGGACATTGCGATGCACATTGCGGCAGCATCTCCTCGTTACCTCGACAAAGATAGCGTTCCTGCAGAGGATTTGGAAAAAGAAAAAGCAATTTTCCGAGTTCAAGCTGAAGAATCAGGAAAAAAAGGTCCTGTCGTTGAAAAGATCGTGGAAGGTAAGATTGGCAAATTTTATGAAGAGCACTGCCTCGTCAATCAAAAGTTTGTCAAAAATCCAGATCTCACTATCGAAGCCTTGCTAAAAAACGCAATTGCGACTTTGGGTGAAAACATGGCCATCCGTCGCTATGCTCGTTTCCAAGTGGGAGAAGCTGCTCCTACGAAGGCTAGCTGTAGCGTATGAGCCAATCATCCAAGCCCCGATATCAACGGGTCCTCTTGAAACTGAGCGGAGAAGCTCTAGCTGGAGACAAGGCCTTTGGGATCAGTCCTGACGTCATTGATCGCATAGCTAAAGAAATCCGTTCAGTACACGAGCTTGGAGTCCAGGTTGCCATTGTAATCGGGGGAGGAAACATCTTCCGAGGTATTGCTGGTACCGCTCAAGGAATGGATAGAGCGACTAGTGATTACATGGGAATGTTGGCTACCGTTCTCAATAGCTTGGCTTTGCAAGACTGCTTAGAAAAGCTAGACGTCTATACTCGAGTGATGTCGGCTATCGAAATGCACGAGCTTTGCGAACCTTACATTCGAAGAAGAGCAGTCCGACATCTGGAGAAAAATCGAGTCGTTATTTTTGCAGCCGGAACTGGAAATCCCTACTTTACGACCGATACAGCTGCGAGCTTACGTGCGATGGAAGTTAATGCCGAAGTCATCATGAAGGCCACCAAAGTAGATGGTGTCTACGATGATGATCCAGTTAAGAATCCCAAAGCTAAACTCTACAAGCGGCTCGATTATTTAGATGTTTTAAAAGACAATCTGAAGGTGATGGATTCGACAGCCATCTCTTTATGTATGGATAACAACCTACCGCTTTTGGTTTTCAATCTGAATACTGCTGGAAACTTTAAGCGAGTGATAATGGGTGAAGACATAGGAACGATTGTTCGGAGGGATAAATGACCCCACTAATGACTGAGATGAAAAAGAACATGGAAAAAGCTGTAGAGCATCTGCGCTCTGAGCTTTCAAAGCTGCGCGTCGGTCGCGCTTCGGCCACTATGGTGGACAGCGTCCGGGTCGATGTGTATGGAAGCCAAATGTCCTTGAAAGAAGTAGCAGCTTTGGCAACACCCGATCCAAAGACTATCACCATTCAGCCATGGGACAGAAGTTTGTTCGGTGAAATTGAAAAGGCTATTTTGGCTGCTAACTTGGGTTTAACTCCCATGAACGACGGGAAAATTATCCGCATCAATATGCCGCCGATCACTGAAGAAAGACGAAAAGATTTCGTTAAACAAATCAGCAAAGAAGGCGAAGCCGCAAAAGTTGCCGTGAGAAATATTCGCCGTGAATCGATGGATGCGTTGAAAAAAGATAAAGCCTTAACGGAAGATGATCAACGTCGTACCCAGGATGAGATTCAAAAACTGACCGATCAGTTCATTCAAGATATCGACAAAGCGGTTGATTCAAAGACCAAAGAGGTCATGACAATCTGACCATGAACCCGACAAAATCTATTCCACGTCACATTGCCATTATTATGGATGGAAATGGGCGTTGGGCCAAAGAGCGTGGCTTTCATCGCACTCTTGGCCACCAAGAGGGGGCAAAACGCGTTGATGACATTGTCACCGAGTGTTGTCGGTTGGGCGTCGAGTACCTTACCCTCTATACTTTTTCCACCGAGAATTGGCAGAGACCGGGTCTGGAAGTCAAAATGTTGATGCAGCTTCTGGTTCGTCACTTGAAGACGATGGACAAGAGGCTAAAAAAAAATGAAGTCTCGCTATCAGCTCAGGGAACATTGTCTCGCTTACCTGATTTTGTAACAGCGGAATTGAATCGAGTAATCGAATTTACCAAATTAAAAAATCCGAAACTGCGACTCAGTCTTGCTCTTTCCTATGGGGGAAGACAGGAACTAGTAGATGCAATTAAAAAAATTTCCTCCTCTGTTAGGACTGGGGAATTAGAAATCGACGCGATCAATGAATCCACGGTCAGGAGCTTTTTGTATGAGCCCAGCTTTCCCGATCCGGACCTTCTTATTCGAACGGGAGGGGAATCCAGAATCAGTAACTTTCTACTGTGGCAACTCGCTTATTCAGAGATCGTAGTGATAAATGAGTTGTGGCCTGATTTTCGCCCGGAAAATTTGCGAGCTGCAATTGATGTTTTTGCTGGAAGAAATCGCCGATTTGGTAAAACCCAAGAGCAAATTGAAAAAACAACGGAGGTAAGCCTGTGAAAACGCGTCTACTAACTGGTATTCCGGCGGCTGTGGCTCTGTTGGCTTTGGTGATGTGGGGTTCCTTGGGGCTTTTGAGATTAGTCGTAGTTTTGGTTGGAGCCTGTGCCTATCTTGAATTTGATGCATTGATGTTTTCCCGAAAATCTATTGTCAGAAAAGCGTTGATGTTTTGTTTGGTCGCTTTTCAAATTTTTCTCATGGGGGGCGATCATCTAACTGCTTTTTACTCCTATGCGATAGCAACTGTTTTAATTTTGGGATCTGGTGTTTTAGGACAAGCACGATCAGGCGAGTTTGATTTGGCGTTAAAAGAAGTAACCAACCAGTGCCTGGGCTTTTCCTACATTGTAATGATGTTTGGTTTTCTATTTAGCATTGTGAGCTGGCCTGACCTGGGAAGAGCCTACTTAATTTTGCTTTTTCTAATCGTTTTTGTGGGAGATACGGCAGCTTACTTTGGCGGCATGACTTGGGGAAAACGAACGCTTGCGAGTGAGATTAGCCCTAAAAAAACAATCGAAGGGTCGGTTACGGCATTATTAGCCTCTGTCATCGTAACTCTTCTTTGGGCTCGTTTTCTGTATCCAGAGGAAATGTCTCCAGAAAGGTATTGGAAAATCATTTTAGCGGCTCCTGTCCTGAGTCTTTTGGCTCAATTAGGAGATTTATTTGAATCAGTATTGAAGCGGAGTCAGATGCAAAAAGATTCTGGAAGTTTTTTGCCCGGGCACGGGGGAATTCTCGATCGCGTCGATGGCCTTGCTTTTACAACCCCCATTTTTTTCTTTTGTCTCTATTATCTTTGGGAGACTGCTTAAGTGTCTTCAAAACGGAAAGTTTGTGTTTTGGGTTCCACAGGGACTATCGGCACCTATACCCTCGAGCTTATCAGGGCCTTTCCCGAACAGTTTGAAGCTGTAAGTTTAGCAGCTGGAAAAAACCTTACGAAACTTCAGGAACAAATTCGTCTTTTCAAACCACAGGTAGTGAGCGTGCAGGATGAAGCAGCGGCTCATTTTTTAAGACAGGAATTTCCAAAGCTTCAAGTGGGATCGGGCATCGAAGGAATTAAAAAGTGCATCGAGGCAAGCGAAGTTGATGTAGTGATTGTTGGGATTGTGGGGTTTGCGGGGCTTGAGCCCACTCTTCATGCAATCCAACACGGTAAACTGATTGGTTTAGCCAATAAAGAATCCCTAGTTACTGCGGGGAGTTTATTTAACGAAGCGGTGAGAAAAAGCAGCGCTAAGATCGTCCCTGTCGATAGTGAGCACAATGCTTTGTACCAGCTTCTGAATGGAGTAGAGATTTCAGAAGTACAGACAGTCGTACTCACAGCCAGCGGAGGTCCCTTTCTTAAACAGCCGGACTTGGATTTAAAGTCAGTAACCCCAGAGATGGCGATTTCCCATCCCAATTGGAAAATGGGACCGAAGATATCGGTCGATTCTGCCTCTCTCATGAATAAGGGCCTGGAGTTGATTGAAGCGCACTTCCTCTTTGGGTTTCCAGAGAACCAGATTGAAGTGTGGGTACACCCGCAGAGCATTGTCCACGGGGCTATTTGGTTAAAAGACAATACAAATCTGGCTCAGTTGTCTTTACCTGACATGAAATCTGCAATTGGCTATGCCCTTTCTTATCCAGGAAGGCTCTTGCAGCCCATCAAAAAGCTTACTTTAGACCAAATGTCTCGATTGGAGTTTTTTGAGCCTGATCTTCACCGGTTTCCTTGCTTAGGGCTTGCGCGTAAGGCGCTTCGCGCTGGGCAGAGCCATATTGTTGCCTTGAACGCGGCAAATGAAATCGCAGTAGAGGCTTTTTTAAATCGTCGGATCGGATTTACTCAGATTCCCGAAATGATTGACGCTACTCTTCAAGAATTCCCCGGAATGCCCATTCATCAACTTTCCGAAGTTTTTGAGGCCGACAGAGTCGGGCGCCAAGTTGCCAAGACCGCTATAAATCGAATATGATTAGGAAAATTTCGGAGGTCCGGTGTTTACATCCTTAATTGGAATGGTTGTTTTATTGGGTGGGCTCATATTTTTCCATGAGTTGGGCCACTATCTTGTCGCTAAATTTTTCCGAGTAAAAGTTGAAACATTCTCTCTTGGTTTTGGAAAAAAAATCCTAAAAAAGACTTGGGGAGAAACTGAATACTGTCTCTCTCTCATCCCACTGGGCGGTTACGTAAAATTAATGGGCGATGATCCTTATAAACCGGTTCCTCCCGAAGAAGCTGATCGAGCATTTTCCACCCAAGCCCTTTACAAAAGATTTGCAGTTGTAGCAGCTGGCCCGATTGCGAACCTATTACTTGCTTACGTTCTTTTTATGGTTGTTTTTTGGGTTGGGCAGCCTCAGGTAAGCACTCGAGTCGGAGCTGTTTTATCGGATAGCCCCGCGTGGCAGGCTGGTTTTCGACCCGGGGATAAAATTTTAGCTCTCAATGGGCAATCTGTTTCAACTTGGCAAGAACTAGATGAATGGACTCGACCCAAAGAAGGACAAACAGTTGAAGTCACGGTTCAAAGAGCCCAAGCAGAAGTGAAGCTGTCTATCCAGCTCAGTAAAGTTCAAGCAAAGAATCCTTATGGTGAAGAAGAAACTGTCGGGGGAATCAAAGGAATTTCAGCAACTCCTTTGGCTTCGGTGGTAGGCATTTCCAATCCCGAAACGGTCGCTTATCGCGCGGGTCTAAGAACCGGCGACTTTATTACCAAAGTGGGAAATAAGGAAATTGGCTCTTTTGAAGAGCTTAGAAATGAACTTGCGCTTCAGTGGCAAGCTTCCCAGCCGATCGAACTGGTTTACCAACAGCTTGCTGAAGGTAAAAAGAAGCCCGAGGAAAAAAAAGTAAGTCTCGTGTATCCAGCTAAAAAAGAGGTCGATTTGGATGCTTACTTTGGATGGGTTCCTGCTGAGACATTCGTTCGACAGGTTTCTAAAGATAGTCCCGCAGAAAAAGGGGGCCTTCTCGCCGGGGATCGCATAACGAAAATTGGTGATAATCAGGTGATGAATTTTGATGCGATTGTGGAAAGCGTTCAAACCACTGGGGCTAAAGGAAGTTCCGTTTCCGTCACCGTGGAAAGACAAGGCAAGCCAGTAACCTTAGATTTAAAGCCTGTCGAAACCACTCAAGAAGATCCCATCACGCATCAAAAATTTAAAAAATACATGATTGGATTTGCTCCTTACCTGGTTTTTGAGGAGCCGGATTACACTGCCGTTCAAGTTCGAGGGATTCCCGCCTTGTTGGTAAAGGCAGTTGGAGAGACCAATGAACTCGCTCGGAAAATGATTGTTAGTCTGGCTAAATTAGCGACTGGTGGAATTTCCATTAAAAACTTGGGGGGCCCAGTACTCATCGCTACTGTGGCAGGGAAAAGTTTAGATGCAGGCTTAGTACAGTTCCTCCAAATGATGGCCTTGATTAGTATTAACCTTTTTCTGTTAAACCTATTTCCTGTACCCATCTTAGATGGTGGTCATCTGCTTTTCTTTACTATTGAAGCAATCAAAGGAAAGCCGGTCACCATTCGCACGATGGAAATAGCTAATCAAATTGGAATGGTTTTCATTTTAACACTAGTCGTGTTAACGTTATTTAACGACATCTCGAGGATAATACTTCATTGAAAAAAACATTCGTTCTCGATACTAGCGTAATTCTCTACGATCCCCAGTGTATTTATAAGTTTGAAGACAACGTTGTCGTTGTTCCCATTACGGTTCTTGAGGAAATGGACCGTTTCAAGAAAGATCTTACCGAAATTGGCCGTAATGCCCGTCACTTTTCTCGGTATCTCGATGAAATTAGAAAACGCGGCTCTCTTACCAACGGAGTAGAGATTGGTAAAAAGGGTACCTTGATAGTGGATCTGTTCCGGGACGCAGAGAAATACCTCCCCTCGGACATGGCCCACGAAAAAAATGATCACAAGATTTTAGCGGTAGCCCTCAAGTTCCGTCAGGAAAAGACAAATACGAGCGTTGTATTTGTTACGAAGGACGTCAATTTAAGAGTTAAAGCCGACGCTTTAGGGATTAATTCGGTCGATTATGAACCATCGCGAGTAAGTATTGACGAGCTTTACACCGGCATGATCACCATGGATGTCCCTTCGGATGTGGTCGATAAGTTTCTTTTGGATAAGCGTTTGCCAGTTCAACAACCAGAACTATTCGCGAATACGTATGTCATTTTAAAAGATCAAAAAGACCCAGAACACTTCGCTACCGCGAGATATATGGCGGGAGTGAATGAATTGGTGCCTCTCAAAACCCCTCCTCAGGGAGTTTGGGGAATCAAACCCAGAAATGCCGAGCAAGCCTGTATTATGGATGCTCTTCTCGATGATGAGCTTGCCTTAGTCAGTCTTGTAGGAAAAGCAGGAACGGGAAAAACATTGATGGCTTTAGCTTGCGGGCTTCAGAAAACGATTGATGATGGTAAATACCAAAAGCTATTGGTCTCACGACCGATATTCCCACTTGGAAAAGACATTGGATATCTCCCCGGAGAAGTGGAAGAGAAGCTAAATCCTTGGATGCAGCCCATTTTCGACAATATCGATTACATTGTTTCATTCAGTGCGGGAGAAAAACCACAGAAAAGACCGAACCGACGAGCTTGGCAGGAATTGATTAATCAAGGAATGCTGCAGATTGAACCGCTCACTTACATTCGTGGGAGAAGCTTGGCCTATCAGTACTTAATTGTAGATGAGTCTCAAAACTTAACCCCACATGAAATAAAAACCATCATCACTCGCGCAGGTGAGGGAACGAAAGTTGTTTTAACTGGGGACTGTTATCAAATAGATAATCCGTACATCGATTCATCTAATAACGGTCTGACCTACGTCGTGGAGAGGTTTAAGAGAGAAGAAATTTCCGGACACATTACTTTGTCGAAAGGGGAGCGATCCCTATTGGCGGAAATTGCAACGAACCTACTCTAAGGCTGTGTAACAGTGCGTTAGTTGACATATGTGTATGGCTATGTATTGTAAGTAGGCTCTATGGAACGAAAAAAAATATCAACGACAGTTTATATAACCCAAGACCAAAACAATCTTTTGAAGTTACTCAATCAAAAGACCAAAGTTCCCATCGCTGAGTATATTCGGGAGGGAATCGATTTGGTTTTAGAAAAGCACAAACAACATCTGCCAGGACAGCTTTCACTGCTTCAAGAAGACGAAGGTAGAAAAGATTCTCGACAAGCTCGACTTCTTGATAATTAACTGGTTTCACGTGTGACCGATCCAAAACTCATTCGAAATTTTAGTATCATTGCCCATATCGATCATGGGAAATCTACCCTTGCCGACAGACTCTTAGAGGTCACGGGAGCGCTTTCTAAAAGAGAGATGCGTGATCAGTTCATGGATAAGATGGACATCGAGCGAGAGCGAGGGATTACCATCAAGGCACAAACTGCTCGGCTCAATTTTACTGCAAAAGACGGTCGGGATTATGTTCTCAATTTGATCGATACTCCTGGCCATGTCGACTTTGTTTATGAAGTTTCACGAAGTCTTGCTGCTTGCGAAGGCGCTATTTTAGTAGTGGATGCTTCACAGGGGGTAGAGGCCCAAACCCTTGCGAATGTTTATTTAGCTTTGGATAACAATCTCGAAATCGTACCTGTTCTCAACAAAATCGACCTTCCCGGTGCGGATGTTGAAAATGCCAAAAAAGAAATTGAAGACATCATCGGAATTCCAACAGACTATGCGGTTCCTATCAGTGCTAAAGAAGGTATCAACATTCGGGAAGTCCTAGAAAAGGTCGTCGAAATAGTGCCTCCCCCCAAGGGAAATGCAAAAGAGCCTTTGCAAGCTCTTATTTTTGACGCTTGGTTTGATCCCTATCAAGGTGTGGTGGTTCAGTTTCGAGTTGTCCAGGGCAGCTTAAGACTTGGCGACAAAATTAAAATGATGAACACGGGAACTGAGCATGAAGTGCTTCGTCTGGGAGTTTTCAATCCTCACCCCACAGATATTTCAGAGTTGGGCGCTGGAGAAGTTGGATTTTTAACGGCTAATATCAAAACAGTCCGTGACGTAAAAATTGGGGACACCCTGACTCATGTCACTCAAGCTGCTCCAAAACCATTATCAGGATTTAAAGAAGTTAAGGCGATGGTGTTCAGTGGGATTTATCCCGTGGACAGTTCCGATTATCCTAATTTGAAAGTCGCAATGGAAAAACTGAGCCTCAACGACAGCTCGTTTACTTTCGAAATGGAGACCTCGGAAGCTCTGGGGTTTGGATTCCGATGTGGATTCTTGGGACTTCTCCACATGGAGATTATTCAAGAACGTCTGGAAAGAGAGTTTGGAATCGCTTTGGTGACTACTGCCCCGAGCGTAATTTATCGAGTGAATACGACGAGCGGCGAGACCTTAAGTATTTATAATCCGTCCGATTTGCCGCCAGCCCAGCATATTGCTTCAATTGAAGAGCCGATTGTTCATGCAACGATTCACACTCCCGAAACTTATCTGGGAAATCTCATTAAGCTTTGTGAAGACAAACGGGGAACTCAAACACGACTTCACTACCACTCTCCTAAGCACATTGTTTTGGAATACGATATTCCCTTTAACGAGATTGTGCTTTCTTTCTACGATAAGTTGAAAAGCTTTAGTAAAGGCTACGCCAGTTTGGATTATGAGTTTGTACGCTTCGAACCAAGTAATCTGGTTAAGTTAGATCTTTTAGTTAATTCCAATCCCGTCGATGCTTTGAGTTGGATTATTCACAAGGACAAAGCGTACTACCGAGGAAGAGAACTCGCCTCCAAAATGAAAGAACTTATCGAGCGGCAGATGTTTGAAGTGATTATCCAAGCTGCCATTGGGAGCAAAATTATTGCTAAAGAGCGCATTGCCCCATTGAGAAAAAATGTTACTGCTAAATGTTACGGCGGCGATATTTCTCGAAAACGAAAACTTCTTGAGAAACAAAAAGAGGGTAAAAAGAGAATGAAGTCGGTAGGGAATGTTGAAATTCCCCAAGAGGCATTTTTAGCAGCGCTATCTTTGGATTAAATAATGGCTCCAAAAAACATTGCAAAATCTTTTCTTATCGCTACTGCCACTGCCCTGGTGGTGCGCCTTTTTGTGGTTGAAGATTTTAGAATTTCTTCCGATTCGATGACGCCAAATCTCTTGAAGGGGGATCTCATCCTTGTTTCTAAATCTGCTTTTAACTTGAGATTACCTTTTTCCTCATTTGAGCTTTTCCGAACCGGCAAACCAAAGCGTTCTGAAGTCGTTGCTTTTTCGGTACCAGAACAAGGAACGGACACCTACGTAAAACGGATAGTAGCTTTAGGGGGTGATAGAGTAGAAATTAAAGAAGGCTCGCTTTGGATTAATGGCGAGATGGCCGAATACCAAGAGACCCCCGAATCGAATCAGATCCTAGAGAAGTGGCCGAGTGGACGCTCCTATCAAATCACTAAAGGAAAATCACAATTGGCAGACTATGGCCCAGTAGATGTCCCAGCAGATCATTTCTTTGCTTTGGGAGATAACCGTTCAGATAGTGTGGATTCAAGAAAGTGGGGGCCAGTACCCTATTCATGTCTGAAAGGGCGAGTCGCTTTGGTGTGGATTTCGGTCGGTAGTTCCGGTGGAGTTCGGCCCAGTCGTTGGCTTTCTGCTATCCAGTAAATTTGACGTCCCAATCGGTTTCGTTGCCTCTATCCATCAGCTCAATTCCGTTTGCCAAAAGGTCATTTCGTATTTGATCTGCTAGAGAAAAGTCTTTATCCGCTCTGGCAGTAATTCTTTTCAAAATGGCCTCTTTGATCTGAGCCTCACTCATACCTTTCTCAGCTAGAAAGAGCAGCCGAAGAGTTTGTAAGTAGGCCGTTGGTTCCTCAGCGAACAAATTAAGCACCCCAGAAAGAGTTTTCATGTCGGAAAGAAAACGATTTACGATATTTTTTGCCTCAACTGTCCACTTAAAACCCTTCTTATCAACAAAGGCATTTATCACTCTGACGTAGTCAAAGACCAAACCGAAAACACGCGCAGTATTGAAGTCATCGTCCATTGCCTCTTTCCAATGGGCTCCAAATGCCTTTCCAAAAGTATCTGCTGTATTTCCTTCAGTGGTCAGAGGTTGACTCAAATTGGTGTCGGTCTGGGTTAGTTTATGAGCCTTTTCTAAAGCTTTATAGATTCGATGAAGGGCAGCTTGGTGCTCTCTTACTTGGGATTCGGAGAAGTCGAGGGTTGAACGGTAATGGCCAGAGAGTAAAAAGAACTTGAGAGTCTCAGCCGTAAAACGCTTAATAAAATCTCGGGTCAGCCAAATATTGCCCAAAGACTTACTCATCTTTTCCGAATTGATAGTTAAGAGATTATTGTGAACCCAATAATTGCAAAATGGAACAGCAGTGGCGCCCTCAGATTGCGCGATTTCATTCTCATGGTGTGGGTGCATGAGATCCATTCCGCCACCATGAATATCGAAAGTCTCGCCTAAATATTTGATAGACATAGCAGAGCACTCAATGTGCCAACCAGGTCTTCCTGGGCCCCAAGGGCTATCCCAGGCAGGTTCCTTCTCATTTTTGCGAGGTTTCCAAAGTGAAAAATCGAGGGGATCTTTCTTCTTTTCATCTGGAGCAACTCGAGCACCTACCAAAAGGTCATCAATTTTTTTCTTGGAAAGCTTTCCGTATTGGGGGAAGGACCGTACAGAAAAAAACACTTCACCATCGGCCGCAACGTAAGCTGATCCCTTTGCTATAAGGGTCTCGATCATTTTAATGATCTCTGGGATGTGTCCTGTGACCTTAGGCTGAGCATCAGGTTGCTCAACCTTCAAAAGTTTCATGTCTTCTTCAAATTCAGCTATGTATTTCTGAGTGACTGTCTCGCAGGATACCTTTTCTTCATTTGCCTTTTGGATAATTTTGTCGTCCACATCGGTGTAATTCATCACTCGGGTTACTGAGAAACCGGAGAATTTAAGATAACGACCAACAACATCAAAAAAAACTAACGGGCGAGCATTTCCAATGTGTATAAAGTTGTAAACGGTTGGTCCGCACACATACATCTTCACTTTGCCAGGCTCTATCGGTGTGAAGGGCTCTTTCTTGCCCGTGAGAGTATTTGTGATCTGGATCATCCGCAAATTTCCTCAAGCAAGACTGTCACTTGTGCTGAGATGGCTTTTCGTTCTCCTACGGGGCCTAAGCCTTCCATTGTTTTTGCTTTGACGCTTACATTTGCCAGCTCCAATCCTACGGCTGAAGCAATGGTTCTTCGAATAGCATCCGAGTGAGGGGCTAGCTTGGGTTCTTCGAGAAAAACAGTGGAGTCTACTTGTTTAATTTGAAATCCCAGTTTCTGAATCTCTTGGAGAACCGGTTTGATAAATTCTAAACTTTTTCGATCTTGATGTTCTTTTGCCGAATCCGGAAACCATTGGCCAATGTCTCCAAGTGCAAGAGCGCCTAAGCACGCGTCGACCAGAGCGTGAATTAAAACATCTCCATCCGAATGAGCTTGAACCCGATAGTAACAGGGTATTTCAATGCCCCCGACTGGAATTTGTTCAAGTTTGACAGTGGGGATCAGGCGGTGAATGTCGTAACCGGTTCCGATTCGCATGGCTCAATCCTTCCCTTGGTTTTTAAAAAGTGGCCTAGGACTTGGGAGTCAATTTCGTAAGTCATTTTAACATTCCGTTCGTCGCCAGGAAAAACAGCTATTTTTTCTTCAAAACGCTCCAACATAGAGGCGTCATCTGTGAAGTTCATTTCGGAATTCAACTGAATTTGCTCAAGAATTTTCATTAAGACATCAAACTTGAATAGCTGAGGAGTCTGAACCCGGATGAGTTCCGAACGGTCAATCGTTTCCAAAACTTTGCCCTCTTTCACCCGTTTAATGGTTTCCGTAACTGATAATCCCGGGATCCACCCGCTAAAATCTCTCTGCTGGGCATAAGATGCTAAGGCATTTTTAAGTGTATTGCCTAAAAAGGGACGACAAGCATCATGGATCATGACGAGCTTTGGATGGGGTGTGAGGCTCTTGATCAGTTGGATTGCATTTACGGAAGAATCTTGTCGGCGATTCCCCCCGGACACAAATTCTAGCTGAAGAGAATCTGGTTTAGAGAAATGACCCCTTAATTGGCGTTCAGCTAACTCTAAGTGGTTTGGAGCGATTACGATAACCACTCGGCGAATCGGAGCTTGCTCCACGATTGACTTGAGTGCCCAAATGAATACAGGTTTTCCTTCGAGAAGATGGAACTGCTTCGGAATTTGATTGGGTTGCTCTTCTGACTGGGAATATCGGGTTCCGTGTCCGGCTCCCAGTAGAATAGCATCGATGAAACCCATTTATCATGTTCCAAAAATAGCTTCTAGCTCTCTTTCAACATCAGCTTCAAGGATGTTTTGAGCTAAAGACAATTCCTTTACCAACAGAGTTTTCGCTTGGTCTAATAGCTTTCTTTCGCCAAAGGAAAGTTCTTTATCATGTTTTAACAAGAAGAGAGCTCTGAGAACTTCCGCAATTTCTTGAACCTTACCGGTATGGATCTTTTCCATATACTCTCGGTAACGGCGGTTCCAAGTCTGATAATCTAAATCACTTCCATCGCGTTTTCTTAAAATGCGATAAACTTCTTCCACTTCCTTCATTTTAATGATCGGACGTAAACGTTGTCCGGAAGTTCCGATGGGCACAAAAACCTTCTTAGGAGCGCCATTGTCTTGAATCTCTAAGATGTAAAAGCGCTGCTTCAGCCCTTGCCCAAATTCACGCTCTTCGATCCCACGTACAATTCCCACTCCGTGAGATAAATGAACAGCGTTATCCCCAACTTTGAATTCGTGACTTGTTTGTTTTGTTTTCATAAAGCGTGAAGGCTTATACCACAATGTTTGACGTTTTGCACCAAAAAGTGATTTTTGGGGGGAAACCATTTTTGTCACACCCGTAAAAAGCACGTAAAAACAATAACTTAAGATCGTCATCGGAAGCCCCCCATTTTTTTTTTGACCGGGCACACCGACTTCGCTATGGTCGCCCCGCCGGAATTCTATTCAAAATGAAGAGTTCACTTCCTAAATTACTTTTGGCGTCCGCTTCTCCGAGGAGACGACAGCTTCTGGAGGCTTTAGGGCTCTCCTTTGAGGTCATTCCAGCAGAGGTGGAAGAAACCGATCCCTCCCATGAATTGATTGAGTCAGGAGTTCTCGAGAATGCGAGAAGAAAAGGGCAGGCAGGTCTCAAACATGCTCATAACCAGAATGACGTCGTGATTGCTGCCGATACTTTGGTTGTTCTGAAAGAAAAGGTATTAGGAAAACCTAAAAACACTGCGGATGTATTATCGATGTTAGCTAGTTTGAGTGGTAATACCCATCAAGTGGTCACGGGCATGGTTCTTCAAACTCTTTCTGGCAAACAATGTAGCGCTGCTGTTTCTTCTTTTGTGACTTTTCGCAATTTGTCAGAAGATGAAATCAAAGCTTATGCAGCAACTCGCGAACCCTATGACAAAGCGGGAAGTTATGCCATCCAAGGGTTGGGGGCGATCTTTATTGAGAAGATCGAGGGTTCTTATACCAATATCATGGGTTTTCCCATTGAGAGATTTCTGATGGAACTTCCCAAGATCACCGGGCTGCCGGTTTATCAGTGGTTTCTTCCGTGAGCATCATTTCTCAAAATCTAAAAGAGATAAAAAAAACAATTCAACTTCATTCGCCTAATCCTCAAGGAGTAAAAATTCTCGGGGTCAGCAAGTTTCAACCGGT
The DNA here is from genome assembly GCA_009927005.1 of Pseudomonadota bacterium. Classification (GTDB taxonomy): domain Bacteria; phylum Bdellovibrionota; class FAC87; order UBA2466; family UBA2466; genus RFNO01. Next base: position 35,406 of record RFNV01000159.1, on the reverse strand, counting down.
AGAAAGTATTCGAGAAGCAGTTGAGTTGGGGGTTACTCTTTTAGGAGTTAATTATGTTCAGGAGGGGCAAAAGTTAAGAGAAGTCATGACCCATTCGGATATTGAGTGGCACTTCATTGGCCATATCCAATCTAGAAAAGCAAAGCACCTGTTGGACTATCACTGTGTGGAGAGTTTAGATCGAACCGATATCGCAGAAGATTTAAACCGTCGGGCCGAGATATTGAACAAACCGTTACAGGTTCTCATTGAAGTAAATATTGGCCGAGAGCCTCAGAAATCAGGGGTTCTGTTAGAAGATCTCGAGGGATTTCTAAAAAAGATCGAAGCTCTTACCTTTATCAGTGTGAAAGGTCTGATGTCCATGCCTCCTCCGTTGCCGTTGGAAAAAAGACGGCCCTTTTTTAAGGAATTGAAACGAGCCTATGATCGCCTTTCTCAACGCTATTCATTTGACACTCTTTCTATGGGAACCAGTGAGGACTATCAGATAGCTCTAGAGGAAGGGGCTAGTCTCATTCGCTTGGGCACCTGCTTACTTGGAGCGCGGCCTCCAAAAAGCCATTAGCGCACCGCGCCCGTTGGTTTTCACCCCTACCCAATTCGGATCTCAGTTGGTAAAATTTTTTTTATTTATTCCACGAGGTCAATATGAAAAACCAAACTTCTTCTTTGGAACTTTCTCCTGCTGAAATTAAAAACAAGGATTTCAAAAAGACGATGTTGGGTTACTCCCCCGAGGAAGTAGTCGGATTTTTAGATCAGGTGGCTAAACTGTGGGAAAGAGTTCAAAAAAAAGAGCGAGATTTGAACAACCAAATCGATCAATTGAAGACTGAACTCAAAAGCTGGGAAAATAAAAGGACTGATTTAGAAAAACTTCAAGAAATGGCAAAAGCCGATGCCCAGAAGATTATTACTTTGGCTCAAGAAGATGCTCAAAAAATATTAGAAGAATCTGAAACCCGTTCTCAAGAGGTCAGAAAAAATACAGAGAACTGGCTGACTGAGATTTTAGAAGAGGTTCAGGAAGTCGAGAAGCGTAAAGCAAACTTTATTACTGCTTTCCGATCAGCTCTAGATAGTCATTATGAAATTTTGAAAACTGAACAAAATGCCCAAGATTCCCTAACTCATAAGCTTCATGAGTATTTGAAAAAGCCTAAAATGGTCGCGGGAAGGGAAGCATCATCTCTTTCTTGATCCAACCTGGAGTGGGGTGATTGATTTTTATCCGGTCCCCTTTTTCTGTCTCAGTCATCACCAAAAGGCCCGAGGGCAGTTCCAAGATAGGTGTCTCATCGTTTATTTCTGCCGATTGATATATGGGAACTAGCTCATTTTTATGATTTAGAATTGACGGAAAGTTGAGTGATTTCCGGCTGCGATCGGCTGCAAAGCCTACTGCAAAAATTACGAACCCAAGCATCAGCAGAAAAAGCCCTCCTTTTTTGGGGGGTGCGAAACCATAGCGAAGAAAAAGAATTAAAATAAGTATCCAGGCGACAATGACTTTTCCAACTAGCCTCACCTGTTCGTTAAAGAGAAGAGACAGTCTTAATGACCAGGAATCCATAGGAGAGGGAGAGTCCAAAAGAGCTTTTTGGATACGATTTATCTGAGCCAGATCTCCCCAAGCGCTGAAGATGTTGAATCTTAACTGCGCACTTAAAAGTAGATTATAGACCGAGAGACTAATTTGATTTTGGCTCCAGTAGGACTGGGCCAGATTATAGTAGGCTTCCGGGACGACTAGATTTTGAGTTTTAGCTTCTTGAATCCAGTCCGTCCATTTCTGGATACTTTCTTCTGAGGGACTTTTGAGGGCCTCATTCCACAGAGAATTGAGATCTGAGGAAATCAGAGGAGAAGAAGCAAAAAATAAAAGCGCTATGAGGAGATTCAAAAGAGTCCCTTTTAGTAGCGGATTCCATACTTGTTTTCGAGTACCTGAACAAGCAATGCCATTTCGTTCAACTCCTGTTCGAGCTGTCGAATTTTGGCCTTTTGTTTTTGAATAGTATCTTGAGCCTCTTCAGAACTTACTGAATGCATTTGAGAGTTAGGGCGTTCAGCTCTATCCGTCATCGGAACTTCAAACAGAATAAGGTACTTTCCTTTTTCTAATTTGAATTGAATGCTATTGCTTTTGATCTTCCGACGAATGGTGCTGAGACTTACTCCACTCTTAATTGAATATTCAATCAAGGGGAGCCACTGGCCCACACTCTCACTGCGCATATCCTGGACTGGATGCGACATGAGTGTCTCCTAGTGATGATGAATAACTTTAATCATTATAAACTGAGTTCTCTGTCTTCCCAATATGCTAAAATAAAGGGAACGTCTCAAAACCTTGTCCCGACGCGGCAATCGACACAAAAAACAAAATTATGATTAAGAGCCTGATACTACAAACACTTAAAATCTGTCTGGTTTTAGCGATTGGTCAAATTCCCATGGGAAAAACAACGGTTGGCGGGGAATTTATCTCGACCATGAAAAATCTTTTAGAAAAGTCGGCAGGTCCGAAATCTGTTGAAAAGGTAACTGCCTTTTTTGAAAGTTTAAGAGAGAGCTCATCTCAAGAGCAAATCAGGGAAATTACCGGTAAAAGAAAACTTAATTTAGACAAGCTGAAGGCATGGGTGCCTGCGGAAAACATTGATAAAGATGAGAGTGATGAAATAAATAAGGTTTTGGAAAGAGATTAGCGTCATGGAAAAAAACTTCATTGAGAAGCGACGATTTTACCGACTTCCCTTTAGTGAATCCCTTTTAGTAACGGACAACCAGAGTGCTGTCGTCGGCGGGGCACTCAATATCAGTCGAGGGGGAGTGTTTCTTAAAACGTTAAATCCGTTGCCACTCGATTCGATTGGACATGTGAGTTTTGTTTTGCCGGGTCAGGAAAAGAGCATCTGCTTCAAAGCGAAGGTGGCACATCTAGTGTTTGATCGCCAAAGAGCCGAAGTGGATTGTGGCATGGGTCTTCAATTTGTTGAGATTGAAGAAAGGCACCAGCGAATTTTGGATGAGTATATTGATAAAGAGAAACAGGCTTATGAAGCGCTCGACAAAGTGCTCAGAGCTCGTCGGCCCGTTGTCTCAGACATAGAAAAGCATCTTCAACAACTTACTCATTTGCGAGGTCTTGATTTGAGTGAGCTTCGTTATCGCGTCGCACGCATTTGCACTATTTTTGAAACGACTGCCCTGGGGGAAGTCGGGAGCATGGGGAGAAATTCATGACAACTAAACTTCTTGTTTTGGTTCTTCTATCCATCAGTGCTATCGGTCTCGCTTCAAAACCAGAAAATAGCTATGGATTTGTAGGTGGGATGAGCAGTTTTAATCAGTTGATTAAAAGCAGTGCAGGGGTTGTGGATGATAGTACGAGCTCCGAGCTGGGGCTCTATGTGGGGGTATATGGAGAGAAATACCTGAGTCCCTCTTGGGTTCTCACTCCAGGGATTTATTTTTCTCAAAAGGGAGCGAAAACAGGTGCGGCTTCCCGACGTGCAAATTACCTAGAAACATCAGCTCTCCTACGTTGGTATTTCTTAGATGGATCCAAATGGCGTTCGTATCTAGGATTTGGTGGGGGATTCGGTGTTCTTCTTTCCGCAGAAGACGTCACAAACGCTGGCGTACTCGCCGATAAGTTCTCCTTCTTTTCTAAGAATGAACTGTCCGCGCAGGTGGGGTGGGGACTTGAGTTTCCTGTGTCGAGCGATACTGGAATGCAATTAGGAATTACCTACTCAAGAAGCATGACTAGCTTTCTTGATCCGACGACAGTGGGCGGAGATAAAGGAACTTGGAACGGGTTTTACGGCTTTGTTGCCTTGAGATTTAAAAGCCAGAAAGAAAGCATCACTACCGAAGATCGCGCGAGAGATTATTTGAGGTGGAAGAATGGGCAGTCCGCCCCCACTGGTGAAGAATCAGAAAGTTAAAATCATAATTTCATATTGGTGAACTTGTTAGCTTGAATCGGTTTTTCGGGGATCGGACCGAATAGTTCCCAAAAATCATCGAGAAATTTTAAAAAATCATCTAAGGACATAACTTTTTCCTGAGACTTAACAGAAAAGGCTTCTCGCCGAATAAGTCGGCATAGCCGAATAGTTCGTCCCAATTTAGAGCGGCCCCATATCTAATGATAAGAGCTTGGATATCTGCCTTGTCCTGAAACTCCCGGGTACTATCATTTATATAAGCTTGAATTTTGAGACCAATAATTGCCTCGGGTAAAAGGCATTTAATACCGAATGATCCCACCACCGTTGCATTTTTTAACATCTTCTTACTCAGTGGCCGACGAGCAACCAGCAGATCCACTGAACCTTGATCGGAAAAGTGAATTACGTCTTCCGTTTCGAAATTTACTTTCCAGCCTGCCTCTAACAATGCTGTCCTCGCGTTTTCCTTTTGAGATTCGTCAACCAAATAATCCACATCGTTAGTTGCTCTTGGAATTCCCAAGACGGCCAAAGCAAAACCGCCAATCAGGGCATGGTCTACCCCCCTATCTTGTAGGGCTTGATGGGATTTTTCGAGCAGTGTTTTTAAGGACATCATTAACTATTTTGGCCGGTTCGATCGATAAACTCAAATCGTTTTAGTTGGGGATTACAGATTGTGGTGTAAAACGCAAAGGCCTTCCACAATTTCCTCATATTAATTAGCTACTCTAGAAGGGTATCAAAGGCGGGGGACCTATGTGGTTTTGGATGGTAGCTCTAATCTTAGCTGGCTGTCAGAACGCGACTGTCGGGACAGGAGGAAGCTCCTGTTCTGGAATTGGTTCCTGTTTGAATGCGGGAACTGGCGCTGGTGCGGGAACAGGATCGGTCATTGGAACGGGCGGAGCCGAGAGTCCCTTTTATCTCACCGTGAAAAGCTACTGGGAAAATGACAGCGGCAAAGCTTTTCCAACTCCCCACGAAGTAAAACTGATTAGTAAGGATGGAAGCGGGGTTTTAGCAAATACTGGGACTGAAGCAGATCTGAGTAGTGCTGTTTGCCAGATTGATGCGGATACGCTCATTACAGATAGTGCCGAAAAAAGGGTCATTACTTGTGGTGTTTCAATCCCTGAAACGCAGCTGTTTTTCAGCGCACTGGATTTGCAAATAAACGTGGGCAAAGATGCCGAATGTGATGTGGTTTATTATTGGCCCTACGGGTATCAAGCCGGGACGGATGCGACTTTTACTTCTAGATGGCAAACGACTGCACTAGATTGTACGGCAAGTCCAACGCCCATTGCGTGTTATAGCGGTCCTTGGATTGATATTTCTGGATTCCCAGATTACACCGGAAATTACAGACAGATTTACGATAAAACCAAATCACATTCAGAGATTTTTTCTGTTCCATCAGCTAACACAAAGTTAAGGCAGGACAATCGATGGACTAGCTACCGCCCCTTGGGTGATGTTAGGGACTGGCAGTGGGAATGCGCTCAAAAAGGGAGTAGTTTAAATTTCGGTATTACTCTCCGAATAATTCCAAAAAAAGACGATCCGTTTAACTCCGGGGGACCCCGGTGGATGGGTTGGCTAGACGATAACGGAAATGATCGTGGTTTGGCGGGACAATAAAAATCAGCATAAAATCCCCCGTCCATCTTCTTTACACCTGCACAGTCTAAAACAAAGACAGTGCCGTCGAGTAACTTGTTGTAACCTCATACAAAATTATTCTTAACTCGAATGAAATTCAGTTCGCTGTCTAGTGATCTCGAAATTTACTCCATATAAAAAATCAGTAATCACTCAAAGAATACACCCTTTCTGAGCGTAGTCCTTGAGTTGTGACGTTACTGGCAATCCTTTTGCACCTTCTTGAAAGCACATCTTAGTTTCGGGCTCGTCGTGTCGGTTGTGAAAATGACGATGGAGAAAAAAATGAAGGGTAAGATTCGAGATACAGTTAGTAAATGGTGGGTTTTAGTTCTAGTCGCTACTTTGGCTTTGTCTTTAACGAGCTGTGGAAAGAAACGTTCAAGCTGGTTAACAAGCGGTGGCGGTTATGAATGTGATGGATCCATGGGATACTTCGGCGTTTCTACGGTTCCTTATGGACAGGGTTTATACCAAGTTCGCTTAGTGGTTTTTCAACCTGACGAGGAAGGCGATATTGTCTCCGTAACTCTCACTGACAGTTACAGTGGTGCCTACCGAAACCTTATTAATGGTTTAGTGCTCCAAAGCAATAAAGACATCGTAGTCGGAGTGATTACCGAAGACGAACTAGCAACTTACGATACCATATCTATTACTCCCGCTTTTGAGGGAGTATGGGCAAACCAAGTCGCCGATAAATACAACGATTGTGAACTTCCTTACGGGTACTAATCCTCTTTCTTAGGGACCACCGTGCGGATAAAGAGTTCTTCGAGTTGTTTTGGATCTGCCTTTGAGGGCGCTTCGCTCATTAAGCAGCTTGCCTTTTGTGTCTTTGGAAAAGCGATGACATCTCGAATGGCATCGCATCCGGCCAAAAGCATGGCGATTCGATCTACTCCCAAAGCAATTCCTCCGTGGGGAGGAGTTCCAAATTGCAGAGCCCGCAAGAAAAAGCCGAACTTCCTCTGAGCTTCCTCCTCCGAGATTCCCAGTTTTTGAAACATTCTTGCTTGGACTGAAGAATCGTAAATCCGTAAGCTTCCGCCACCGATTTCAAATCCATTCCAAACCAGATCATAGGCACAGGCCCGGATCTTCGCCGTAGATTCATCATCGTCTTTGTTCATGAAGAGATCTAAGTCTTCAGGGTGAGGTCTCGTGAAAGGATGGTGAGCCGCATAGAAGCGCTTATCTTCTTCGTTGTACTCAAACAGAGGAAAATCAGTCACCCAGGCAAAACGGTCCTGAGTTTTATCGGTGTAGCCAAATCTCTCTCCATATTCGAGGCGAAGGACACTGAGCGCATTATTGACGACAGTGCTCTTTGCACAAATCAGAAAGACCATCGCACCTTGTTTAAAAGGCAACTTGGCTTCGATTTCTTTTTTAAGCGAATCGTCGAAGAACTTTGCCTGAGGAGACTGCCAATCACCCGGTGATTTGATCCGAATCCAAGTAATGCCTTTGGCACCAAAGGGACTTACTTTTTTGGGAAGCGCATCCAGTTCACTTCGAGACAGCGGCTCCTTTTCTTCAAAGCACAAAGCCTTCAGGATAGATCCTTGGCCCAAAGCGGTTTGGTAAACCTGGAAGCTGCTTTTTTTACCTTGTTCCGTTAAGTCGACTAGCTTGAGAGAATTTCTCAAGTCTGGTTTATCGCTACCATAGAGCTCCATCGCAGTAGGGTAGGGAACTCTCTCAAAGGGTACTTTGAGTTCCTTTTTTAGGACATTTTTAAAAACCCTTGCCATCAGCTTTTCATGAAGGTCATAGACGTCTTCTTCTGTGATAAAGGACATTTCAACGTCTACTTGCGTGAACTCAGGTTGTCTGTCTGCACGCAAATCTTCGTCTCTAAAGCAGCGCGCGATTTGAACATATCGTTCCATCCCAGAAATCATGCACAGCTGCTTCAATGTCTGAGGAGACTGGGGAAGAGCATAGAACATCCCAGGATGTACACGGCTAGGAACCAAATAGTCTCTGGCTCCCTCAGGAGTCGTCTTGTACAAAATAGGAGTTTCGATTTCCCAGAATTCATTCTCAAAATAAAACTCTCTCGCTGTTTTGATAAATTCGTGGCGGATCCTTAAGTTGTTTTGAAGCTTCGATTTTCGAAGCTCTAAGTACCGATAGGTAAGCCGCAGTTGTTCATCGACTTCTCCCGCAGAAGGAGAATCTTCATGGAGAGAGAAGGGAAGTTGTTGAGAGCGATTTAATATCTCAAGCTCGTTTACAATAACTTCAATTTCACCAGTAGCGAGATTCGTATTTTTCATCCCGTCGGGACGGCTTCTAATTTTCCCTTTCACAGCAATCACAAACTCTTGTCGAAGGGTATTGGCATCAGGAATAGATTTGTTCGACGGATCAAACACCACTTGAACAATTCCCGAGCGATCTCTGAGGTCGATAAAGACGACGCCCCCGTGGTCTCGCCAGCGATCAACCCATCCGCACAGGCCGACTTCTTGGTCGAGTTGTTTTTTTGTTAATTCGCCGCAACGATGAGTTCTTTTAATTTTCACGATTCACCTTATTCAGTAAACTTTCATAAATTCCTTCAAGAGGAATTTCCTCTTGAGTTTGAGCCGTCATATCTTTTAACAAAGCCGTTTTTTTACTGATCTCATCCTCACCCAGTATTAACGAGAAGCGAGCTTGAATTCGGTTCGCATGCTTTAATTGGGCCTTCAGACTCTTTTGAGATTCATAGGAAATTTCAGTCCAAACTCCAGCTCTTCGTAACTGAAGAGAGAGCGGAAAAAGAATATCCAAAGCCTTCTCGCCAAGGGGCGCTAAATAGACTTGAGGAAAAAACTGTGAAGCGGGAAAGGCATTTTTGGCTTCGAGAGCAATCACAAGGCGCTCCATCCCTAAAGCAAATCCCACCGCAGGAAATGGTTTTTCTCCAAAGCGTTCAGCCAGCTGATCGTATCGTCCTCCGCCCCCAAGAGCACTTTGAGCTCCCAGAAGAGAAGAGGTGAATTCAAACGCTGTGCTCGAGTAGTAATCTAACCCCCGAACAATGGAAGGATCATCAATAAATTTTATTTGGGCTTCTTCGAGTCTCTTTTTCAAGCGGGTGTGATGCGCTTGGCATTTTCCGCAGAGACAACTAGCGAGCGAGGGGCCCTTTGCGGTGATTTCACGGCAAGACTCTCTTTTGCAATCCAAAATGCGAAAGGGGGCCCGTTCAAACCGTTTCTGACATTGTTCACAAAGGCCGGTAAGCTGAGGCTTAAGAAAGCCCATGAGTGTTTCTTTCATTGTAGGACGGCAGTCTAAGCAGCCCAAAGAATTGATGCGAACCTCATATTCAGTAATTCCCAGCTTTCGATAAATGGCATCGAGAAGCGCAATGACATCCGCATCTGCTTCGGGAGAAGAGTCATTGATAAATTCCGCTCCAAATTGGTGAAACTGGCGAAGCCTTCCCTTTTGGGGTCGCTCATGCCGAAACATAGGGAGGTAGTAAAAATATTTTTGAATAGTGGGCTCTCTGTGTAGCTGGTGTTCTAAAACCGCGCGCATAAAACCGGCGGTACCTTCGGGACGAAGAACCAAGGATTCATTTTCTTTCGTCACTTGGTACATTTGTTTTTCGACGATATCTGTTTCGTCACCCACTGTTTTACTGAAAACCTCTATGTTTTCTAAAACAGGAGTTCGGATTTCTTGATAACCAAAAGTCTCAAAAACAGATCGGACCTGAGTTTCAATCCACTTCCACTTGGCCATTTCTGCACCAAAGATGTCGTGCATTCCGCGAACAGCTTTCAAAATTCCTCCAAAAGTCGAAGAATACCATTGAAATCCAGTAGATCCCAACCACGACAGCATCGACCAAGGGCTGGGGCTTTGCCGGCCCTTCGACACTGGTCGTAAGTTATTGAAAATAAATGATAAAAAATGTTTTTAGCTAAGGGTGTATTCTCTTTGTCTAAGAGTTAGTCAAAAACCAGATTTTAGGTGAGCTGGGTGAAGGCCAAATTCCAGGGCATTCAAGTTGCACTTCTTTACATTTAATCATCATGAAACCGCATCTTGTATATGCAGCTTTGTTTCTGGCAACCCTTTTAGCCTCTGGTTGTGGCATGCGCCGTTCAAGTAAGGACGGTCCCAGTATCAACATGCAGGCCCTTAATCTGCAGACCCTGCGGGATTTCAGGCTGGACAGATTTTCACAAGGTCCACAAGCCTATTTGGTGATCCCAAATCCGATTGATTCTCCCCAACTAAAGTCTTTTGATTTCTCTCCCTCAGCTTTTCAAAATGCGCAAGTCGGAGTAGGTCTCCCCGGTCTGCAAACTTATTCCGCTTTGGATAATTCGTTTTTAAAAATTCGTGTTCATAGTCTCTATGACAATGCTGCTCTTTTGGTAAAGCCGCAAGAGCTCACCTCAGCGACTTCAAACGTCCAAGATCCCAAGTATTCCCAGGTGATGGCCTACCATGCAGTGAGTTCTATTTCAGATTATGTGAAAGCTCTTGGGTTTTCTCTTGATCAATCTCGGCAGCTCTATGTGATGGTGCGATCCAATACCGATCCAGAGCAAGCAACCACCTCGCAAACTAGCAAAGAAATCAATGCTTATTACGTCCATAATACCTACCAACCTCAGAAGCCGAGGTACATCCAGCTCTTTGGCGATGTCCAATATCCATTGGGTGCTGATCGCGATGTTTACTGGCATGAGTTTGGTCATCTCTTCAATGAAAGTATCAGTGCAAGCCGGGGAATTGACGATGCTGGTGAAAAGGGAGCTACTTTTACCGAAGCTGGAGCAATTCATGAATGTTTGGCTGATTACTTAAGTGAAACAGCTTCTCAAAAGGGTTACATCGGAAGATGGGCCGCTCGAAATCTTTCGGACATTAAAGCTAACTACCCTTTGCGGGCAGCGATTTCTCTGAATGACTCTAAGAACCGATTTTCGAATGTGGCAACTTACCAATCAACCGTCGGAATTCCCGAAAAATATGATGTCGCCGAATGGTGTACTCGAGTTTTATGGGACATCAGAAGTCAGTTTGAAAAAGAAAACAAAGAAACTGGGGCCTTTTACTCCGATCGGACGATATTTGCTGCGGTCGGAATGCTGAAAAAAAATGCTTCCCTAGTTGATTTTAAGAATACTCTTCTCGATTCAGATAGGTCACTCAATGGGGGAAGTCACGGGTCATTCATTCAAAACGCTTTTATAGCGCGGGGATTTCCTGATCGGGGAGTACCCCTGAGTGCACCTCTCAGGTTGCAAGCAACTGCAGTGGGTTTTAAGGAATTCAATAGCCAGATTTATTCTGTATCCCCCAACAGTTCAGCAGACGAAATATTCTTTTCTCTTGCGGTTTCTAATCCCAACAGTGGAACAGCAAGAAATGTTCGAGTTCAGATTGTTTCTTCAGATCCCGCAGTCATTCCCTACGTCGATTTTCAAGCTTACGGTGATCTCCCCGGAGGATCCACCCTTCGAGTGACAGGAACCCAATACAAAGATTTTTTAAACTCCGTATCGCTGGCTCTTGATAGGCGGTCGGCTTCTGGTCGGTCACGAGTTTCATTTTCTCTCAAGGTAAGTTCTGAGAACGCACCCGAGACAACTATTCCTCTGGAGCTTGGTTTATGAAGAAACTATGGTTCATTATCGCGATTTTGCTCATGTGGTTCCTGTCGGCCGAGAAACCAGTTGAACCTCTCTCTGTACAATCTCGACCGGCACCCAAGAAGGAAAACGTTCTCCAACAGGAGACTCGCCCTTCTCCGGGGAAAGAAACCATTCCCGGTGAGCGGTGGGGAGTCCAGGATTACCATCAAGTTCAAATGCAGAGATTTGAATCCCCTCTGGGAAGAACTCTCGTCTACTCATTTTCCCAGGACGGTGTTCCTATCCAAGGAATGAATATACGGATGCGGGAACAATCGGATGGATCTTTGGTTGAGGAAGAAAATACGTATCGTCCCATTTCTGAAGTTCCCATTCGGCGCGAAGTTTTGGAAGAACAGGCAGCTCAGTTAAAGTCTCAGGAAGGCCGCTATCAGTTCGATAGTCTTTCGGCTGACTCGCTGGTTATCGTATTGAGAGAGGGGCTTGAAACGGGGGAGCTGGCCTTTGCAACTTCTGCCGTGGACAAGACACGACCTGGAACGCCAACTCAACTTCTCGTTCGTTCGGATGATGGAAAAATCCTACAAAAAACTGTTGGCCGAAAAGAGTTTTAGTCTTTTAAAAATATTAAAGCCCACCCCTCTCCACTGAAAAGTTTTGGAGAATGAGTGGGCTTTGGTCTCGCACACCGAGCATGGCGTGGAGAAACTAGTCCGTTCAAGTGGACTAGGAATAAACTATTTCAATGCAATAGCGTCTTTTGGGATCTCAGCAGGTGTTGAGTTAACATCGCTGAAAACTCTGATTTCAATTGCTTCTTTAGCGACTTTTTCTTCCGGTAGATTCTGCTGGTTCATCTGAAACGCAACATCGGTTCTACATACGTAAGACCGATTAAACTGTGATAATCGAGAGACTTCAAAATGGCAGGGAAGGATTTTTTTGCCTTTTCGCACCATGGTCAAATCAAATGAAAATCCATCTTTTTGAATAAAAGCAAAGGGGACTTCAAAGGTGCGGTTGATGTCTTGAGATTGATTGTTTCCAATCGACCAGTAATGGCCTCCTTCAGGAAGAGAAACTTTGTGTCCGCCAGGAAATGAAATCTCTAGTTTCACGTTTGAGATTGGCTTTGAAGGAATTCCATTGTTCTCAAGATTATATTTTTTAATAGTGACAAAAGTCCTATAGGGTTTGCTAATGACTAGCTCTGGGCTTGCTTCAGCTTCTGGTAAGGCTTTGGTTGAAACGAGTGCTAGTCCAAGCGTTAACGCGAACGATGCTTTACGAAATATCATGAATTCTCTCCCCCTCAGTTCATCACCTGTTCCGTTCGATACGCCGAACGGCCAGTCACCCAGGCGAACTAAGCAAGTGGCGTACCACCTGTATTCAGGATGTCTGCAGCTCAGGACCTTTCCCGAAAAACGAAAAAGCAGTTGGGAGTAACACAATTTGTGTCTCCGAGGTATGACAAGTGACATTTTTGGGGCATTTAAAGCTGAAAATGCCTAAAACTCAGGCGAATACCAAGAGTCTACAGATGGCATAGCAATTGTATTTACTCAGCCCTGGGGAAAAGGGAGGGGCAATGCGCTCGAAAAAAAATCATCTTAAAAAATTTGTTTCAATAACGACTATCTTGGTGGGACTCGCATCCTTATCAACCAATGGATATGCAGCGACTGCATTTCCAAATGTTAGAACCGTAAGAGACACCTCCGATATCTTAGATAATTATCAACCCTATTTAGATTTTGTCGTACGAGTTGGAAACGAAGTGGATGCTTCTAGCACACGAAAGATGGTCGCGAGTTTTACTGAACTCAAGAAAAGGAATCCAGAGGCTGCCGCTCGGTTTTTAAAGGGTCTTCGATTTGAGTTAGTAGACAAAGCCGAAAGAATGGGAAGAAGAACAGTCAGTCTTACTTCCCAGAATCCAGAAATGCAAAAGTGGGTTGGACGATTTATTAAGGAATGGGCTCGCGAGGCGGACGAACATTTGTATCGAGTTACTAGTTCTCAAATTGCCAAAAAATAAGAGTTTCTGTTATTTTCTCTAGGCCCATGGCCTACTCCATTTCTCTAATTCACGAAGCTCGGTTCCCCGTACAAAAATACGGAGGTACCGAGCGCGTCGTTTGGTGGCTCGCCAAGGGCCTCTCTGAACTGGGTCACCAAGTTAATTTGATTTGTCTCCCAGGGTCGAGCTGCTCGTTTGGGAGAGTTTATGATCTTCGCGAGCCTCGCCCCCAAGCTGATATTACCCATTTTTTTAATACCCCCTCTCAGGAACCCGATCAGCCTTACCTCGTTACCATTGAGGGAAATGCGAAAGCCGGTGAGGTCTTTCTTCCGAATACAGTTTTTGTAAGCCATAACCACGCCCAGAGAAATGGAAGTGAAGTTTTTGTCTATAATGGACTGGATCCCGATGAGTACTTCTTTAGTTCAGAGAAGAGCCGAGAACTGCTGTTTTTGGCAAAGGCATCTTGGGCAGTTAAGAATGTAAAGGGAGCTATTCAAATTGCTAGACGAGCTGGAAAAAAGTTGAATGTGGTGGGGGGCAGTCGGTGGTGGTGTCCCGTTTGGCGGGGAATTCACTGGCGGGGCATGCTCGGGGGAACTGAAAAAGCACGGTGGATCTCCCGATCGGAGGGACTTCTTTTTCCTGTCCTTTGGAATGAGCCTTTTGGTATCGCAGTCACCGAAGCCCTAGTGTCTGGAACTCCCGTTTTGGCGACGCCTTTTGGTTCTCTGAAGGAATTAATCGATCCGCAAGTGGGCCGTATTTGTCATAACTATGGTGAATTTATTTCAGCTGCTAAAAACCTGGGGGAATTTAAACCCAAGGACTGTCGGGATTGGGCACTTTCAAGATTTCATTATCGTGAGATGGCAAAAAGTTATTTAAAAAAATATGAAACCGTTCTTTCTGGAAAGAAACTAAACTCTGTTTCCCCCCAGGCTCCAAAAACGATTGAAAAAGTACCGTTTGAGTTTTCTTGATTCTAAAAAAGCAAGGGCGCACACAGCCGGCTTTCAATCAGTTCGCCTTCTGGTGACCATACCCCTTCAGTTAGGTAAGAAAGTAGTTTTCGCTCAAAGCGTTTGGTCGCTTCATTGTAGACCCGACATGAGTTTACGGGAGCAGCGTACAAGTGAACACTCACTGCTGGTTTTTGTGTAGCATTGGTGATTGAGTGAACACCCAAATCGTCATCAATGTAAACCTTAGTGCCCTTGTTGATAGCCTCGGCTCTACCCAGAGGCTTTAGTTTTGCTGTGTCTGAGGAAGGAAATTCATAATTTTTAAAAGTTAGCTCTCCTGATTCAACCATCATCCAACATCTTTGATTTCCATGATCGTGAATGGGGGTTCTATGTCCCGGAAGCCAGGTGAGAATAGCCAATTCAAAAAAATTATTTCGAAATACGAGATTCCGTCCATACGTGTCATCCCGAAAGTGGATAAAGGGGAGGAACGAGTCTTCCTGAAACCAACGCCTTTGCAAAAAGCGATCGACTTTGTCAGTTTTAAAATCCTGAGCTTTTAATGGCGTTAAAAACTCCAAGAAATCTGAAACGGAAATGGATGTCATGTATGGGATAAATCCTAGCATGGGCCTTCTGAGTTCACAATCCAGGGGTTGCTAATGCCGATCTTTTTGCCTAGACTTGGGGAGTTAAATTTAAGGAGTCCCTATGGCAAGTGTTCAAGATCGAGGCTACAACAAACAACTTTTAGTTCTTCCTTTTGATCATCGAGGTTCTTTTCAAGAAAAGTTATTTGGGATCAAAGGAAAACCAACTCCTGAAGAAACCAAGATGATTGCTTCCTATAAAACAATTATCTACGAGGGATTTGAAAAAGCAGTGAGAAGTGGGCTTCCCAAAGACATCATGGGAATCCTGGTTGATGAGCAATTTGGTACTGAAGTAATTCAAAGAGCCAAAGCCGCTGGCTTTTCCGTTTCTGTTCCAGCAGAAAAAAGTGGGCAGGACGAATTTGATTTTGAGTACACGGATTATCAGGCTCACATCGAGAAAACCAATCCGAATTTAGTGAAAGTACTCGTTCGTTATAATCCCGAGGGAGACAAAGAAATGAACTGTCGCCAAGCGGGTCGCTTAGCGGATCTCAGTCGATTTCTTGAAAAAACCAATAGAAAATTCATGTTTGAGCTCTTGGTTCCAGCCACTCCTGCACAACTCGAACAGTGCAAAGGGGATAAAAAAGTTTTTGATACTGAAATGAGACCTGCGCTCATGGTCCGTGCCATTCGTGAACTGCAAAAGTCTGGAATTGAAGCCGACGTATGGAAGTTGGAAGGCCTTGATAGAACCGACGACTTTGTGAAGGTATGCCAAGCTGCACGCGAAGGTGGCCGTGACAAAGTGGGATGTATCGTTCTTGGCCGAGGCGAAAGCAGTGAAAAAGTGCGTGAATGGCTGCAGGCCGGAGTCAACGTAAAAGGCGTTATCGGTTTTGCGGTTGGAAGAACTGTGTTCTGGGAGCCTCTAAAAGCGTTTAAAGAAGGAAAGATCACTCGAGAACAGGCTTCTGAGCAAATCGCCACGAACTACTCTAGTTTTTGCCGAATGTGGCTTGGAGCTCGAAAGTGAAATCCCTTTTTAGAAAAGGCATTTTAGTTTTTATTTTTGTAGCCCTCACTCCTACCGTTAGCACAGGCGTGGAAACTGAGCTCCAAAACTGGGTTCAGCTAAACCAAACGTTTCCGATCAGTGGGCCCCTTAAACTCTTTACTGAGTTTCAACCACGAATTTCACTGACGAAAAGTTCCCTTGCCGCATTGATTGCGCGATTTGCTGCTTCCTACGAAGTAGATTCTCACCTTTCCGTGGGAGCGGGCTTCTTGTGGCAGCCGACCTACTTGCCATCGTTTGTTGATGAAACACGGATGTTCGCTCAAGCCGTTTACAATCACGGTGGGGGTTCAGAGATACAATGGACTCATCGGTTGCGAATCGAAGACAGAAATTTAAGTACCACAAGCGAAGCTGCTTTTCGCGTGCGCTACCAGGTTCGAACCCTTCATCCGTGGTTTCAAGATAGTCCTACAAGAGGTCTTATCGCAAATGAGTTATTTTTAAACCTCAACACCACACAGCCCTCAGGTGCTAAATCGGGTTTTGACCAAAATCGATTGTTTCTGGGATTAAATTATCAGTGGGCAAAAGGGATAAATTCTGATTTTGCTTATCTATTTAATTATGTCTGGCGTCCTCGTTCCACCGAAGACCGAATCAATCATGTTATTTTTTACGCATTAAATGCGAGTTTCTAAAAGCCAAGCCCTTTGAGAAAAGCATCCGAATTTGGTTCTCGACCTAAAAATCCACGAATGAGTTCACTGGGGTGCTTCTCTCCTCCGGGTTCCAAGATCCATTTTCTGTAATCTTCCCCCGTCTTTGAATTCAGAAGCCCCTCTCGCTCAAAGCGAGTAAACATATCTTGAGCAAAAACCTCGGCCCAGAGATATCCATAGTAACCAGCATCATAACCACCCATCAGGTGTCCAAAACTTGCCTGTGGGAGAGTCCCAGTAAGAATCGGTATTCCCAAGATCTCCGACATTCGTTTGGAATAAACTTCGGTTGAATCAAGGTGTGGGTGAGTATGTAAGTCAAAGTCGAAGAACCCAAAAGAGATCTGCCGCAGATTGTGTAGTCCCTGGTTCAGATGTTTTGCATCCAACATCTTTTGAATGAGTTCGTCGGGAAGTTTTTCATTTGGCCGTTGGTAATGCCCACTGAGACGCTGGAGCATGTCCTTGTCCCAAACCCAGTTCTCAAACATTTGAGATGGGGCCTCGACAAAATCTGTTTTTACGCCGGTACCAGAGAAGCTCGGGTAAGTAGCTCGGGTTAAAACCTGATGCATGATATGGCCAAATTCATGAAAAAGCGTCTCAACTTCGCTATGAAGAAGTAGAGAGGGCTTTTCCGAATTGGGGCTACTAAAGTTAGCCACTATCGAAGAAAAGGGAATCTGATAAGAATTATCAGCTTGTCGATAAGCTGAAATCAGAGTGAATGCAGCTGCATGATTGTATTTGCCTTCTCTCGGAAATAAATCCATGTAGAAGTGAGACACAAGCGAGTTTCCCTTCCACACTTCAAACTTTTGGACCGTAGGGTGCCACACCTCAGCGGAAGGATCTTTCTTAAAGCTCACTCCCAAGACTGTTTGAAAAATGTCAAACATCCCCTTAAGAACAGTTTCCAGAGGGAAATATTCCTGTATCTGCAAAGGATCAACTTCATATTTGCTTTTCAGTAGCTGATTATGAAGAAAACGCCATTCGTAAGAGGTCAAGGGACTTTCATCCTGCAGAATCTCTCGTTTTAATTTGAGTAAGTCTGCCCGTTCGTTCTCTCCCAAAGTCTTAAGCTTTCTGGCCAAGTCCTCTAGGAAAAGAATGGCTGTTTCAGGTTTAAGGGCCATCCTTCTCGAAAGAATGAGCTCCGCATGATTTTTATAGCCGAGAAGTTGTGCTAGTTCATGACGTAGAGTAACTGCTTCTTCCAAAAGAGCCTTGTTTTTAGCCCCGCCCCGATTATTAAAATGAAAACTAACTTCTTTTCTCGCTTGGGTGCTAATGACGTTCTCCATAAATGGAGTCACGTGAGGGTAGGAAAGGGTAATTTCGTATTTCCCATCCTGATTTTTGTTGAGACTTTCAATAAATGAATCGGGTAGTCCGGCCATTGCCTCTTTGGTGAAACTCAAGACTTTGTTTTCAGACATGAGATTCTGAGAGAACTGAGATTCTAGTTCAACCAATCGCTTCTTTTTTTCTATAAAACTCTTTCTTAATTCAGGGGAAAGGCCCAAGCCATTTTTTCTAAAGTTAAATAAGTATTCTTTAATTAACTCTTCCTGAACTGGAGATTTCTCTTTAAGATCCTTCTCAGATTTTTCGACTGCATGAAAGAGGTCTTCACGAGTAAATATATCCACCATAAGCTTCTGGACTTGTGTTTCAAGGTGATCAGAAGCTTTTCGAACCTCAGCGCTTGGCGAAACGTACTTTAAAAACAGGGGAACACTCAAAGCATTTGAGAATTCCACCAGTGAAAATTCTAAATCAAAAATGGCAGAGGAACTTTGTTTCGTTCCGATTGCGTTGAGTTGGTTTTCCAATTGAGAAAAAAACTGTTTTCCCAACTTTTCGACTTGCTCTGGCGTATAGTCAAAACGCAATTTTGAGATCGTCATTTAATGAAGGCTTTCTAAATATCGTTCGACATCAATAGCTGCCTGACACCCAGAAGCGGCAGCTGTGATGGCTTGTCTGTAAACCGTATCTTGAACGTCACCAGCTGCAAATACACCTGGAATACTTGTCTTCGTAGTCGGGCGGTCATTCAGGACAACATAGCCCTTGGTGTCCAAATCGATTTTCCCTTTGAGAAAAGCGGTATTGGGTTCGTGTCCAATTGCAACGAAAAATCCCTCGCAGGGTACTTCAGAGACTTGACCGGTTTTCAGGTTCCTCACTCGACAGCCCTTTACTGCATCGTCTCCGAGAACTTCTAAAACTTCAGTGTCCCAAATAAAACTAATCTTGGGATTGCTCTTGGCTCTGTCCTGCATGATTTTAGATGCTTTCAGCGTATCTCTCCGATGAATCACCGTTACGTGTGAGGCAAATCGAGTGAGAAAGTTGGCCTCCTCCATTGCAGAATCTCCCCCTCCCACAACGACTAGTTTGGCGTCTCTGAAAAACGCACCATCACAGGTAGCACAACTGGAAACTCCTTTACCCAAAAAGCGTTGTTCTGACTCTAAGCCAATCCATTTTGTCGCAGCTCCTGTGGATACGATGACAGTCTTGGCTTCGTGGACTTCGTTTTCAATCATGACTCTTTTTAGGCTTTTAGAAAAATCAACGTCAGTGACATTTTTTTGAATAAAACGAGTTCCAAAGCGCTCCGCTTGAGCTCTGAAATGGGACATCAGTTCTGGGCCCTGAATTCCCTTAGGAAAACCCGGGAAGTTTTCTACTTCGCTGGTGAGCATGAGAAGCCCTCCCGATTGATAACCTTCAATTACGAGGGGATTTAAATTGGCACGGGCAGCGTAGATTGCGGCAGTGTACCCTGCAGGCCCTGAACCAATAATAATGACGTTCTCAACACTCATGAAAAACCTCCAAAATGATTGCTAAGTGTAGTCAGGAAGAGTTGAGAATTCAACTTGGTGTTTTCAGATTGTAATCCCAAATCTCAGAGAGCGTTTCACTGAAGGGCCGAAATGAGAAGTGAGGCCATTGGGAATGAAATTTAGCAGCAGGAATATCCAGCCCCCGAAAAGAATTTTCCCCATTATCCTGGCTCTCAATCTGAACATTTATTTGCGCAAGACTAAGCAGTTCGTTGAGCAAGGTCTGAATGGTAGTTTTTTGAGGCGAGGCGAGATTATAAACTTCAAACGGTGTCGTTTGTTTTGTTTCCATTGCCATTTGGAAAGCAGTGGCCACGTCCCTAAAGTCCATAAATTGTCTAAAAGGTAAGAGGGGGCCGGTAATAATTTTCTTCAAATTCTTGAGCTTCGCTTCTTTAACTTTTTGAGCAAGGTCGCTTGCAACAAATCCACAGGTTTGTCCCGGTCCAAAACAAGTTGATAAACGAATGGTGATCACCTTAAATCTATCGCTGATTCGTGAGAAGCTTTTGAGACACTCTTCAGACAAAAATTTTGAAAAAGCATAAGAGCTCTGGGGATGAACTCCAGATTCTTCCGAAACAGCTCCACTTTGATTCCCATAAACATGAACAGAACTGGCCAGAAGGGTTTTCACCTCTCCTGGGAGAACACTGAGCCCATCTACTAAGTTTTGAGTGTGAAGGGTATTTGAGGTGAAGTAATCCGCTAAAGAAATCGATTTAGAAACTCGAGAAAGACCTGAAAGATGATAAACCTGAGTCGGTTGGGTTTTTTTTAAGTAAGCCAGAGTCTCTGAACGGTTCTCTAGATTTAACGAAGTGTGATTAACTTCAGGAAATTTCAAATCTCCGCGCCCCAAAGTGAATAACTGCGGTGCAGAGGAAGCTCCCCGTTTGTTTTCAATAAGAATCCGCACTAGAGCTTGCCCCAAAAAACCCGTGGCACCTGTGATGAGGATCCGTTCTTTTTGCATTCGGCTAGCTTAACAGACCGTACTGGTTTTTAAAGCGTGACCCAACGCATTAAATTTAACGAGCTGGTAGCAGCCCTAACTGTGTGGTAAATCACGGATTTAACGAGGTTTCCATGAAAGTCTTAATTACCGGTGGAGCAGGGTTCATTGGTTCCCATTTTGTTGAATTTTTTTTAAGGGAATATCCGGAATCCACGGTAGTTAATCTTGATGGTCTGACTTATGCAGCCCATCCGGATACCGTAAGCCGATTAGGGCATCTGGGAGGCAGTCGCTATCACTTTTACAAAATGGATATCGGGGATCCTCAAGTCGCCCAAGTACTGAAATCCCATCAAATTGATGCTGTCATCAACTTTGCGGCCGAGACCCATGTCGATAGAAGTATTTTAGATCCGCAAGCCTTTGTCAGGACCAACATCCTAGGAACTCAAAATCTTCTTCAGGTGGCTCGAAAGGCTGGAAATTTACGATTTGTTCATGTTTCTACAGATGAAGTTTATGGTTCTTTGGAACCACAAGATCCGACTTTTACTGAACAGACTTCTTTGTCTCCTAACTCCCCGTACGCTGCTTCGAAGGCAGGAGCTGATCTTTTGGCTTTGGCCAGTCATCGAACTTATCAACAGGACATCTTAATCACTCGCTGTACAAATAATTACGGGCCCTACCAATTTCCAGAGAAACTTCTCCCTTTGATTATTGCTAATGCCCTAGAGGACAAGTCCATTCCGGTGTACGGAGATGGAAAACAGGTTCGGGATTGGATCTATGTCGAGGATCATTGTCGAGGGATTGATGCCGTTCTCAGAAAGGGCAAATCGGGAGAGGTATACAATATAAGCTCTAGTGCCGAGGTCCTTAATTTAGAAATGATTAAAAAAACCTTGGGGCTATTGAAAAAACCAGAAAGCCTCATCACATTTGTTGGGGATCGCCCTGCACATGATCGTCGTTATGGATTAAATCCTGAAAAAATTAAAAAGGAATTGGGATGGAAGCCCAAGTATAGCTTAGAACAGGGCCTTCAACTTACTGTCGAATGGTACCAACAGAATAGATCCTGGTGGGAAAAGGTTCGGGACAAAGAATATTTCAAATACTATCAGGCCAATTATCAACCTAAAGGATCGAAGACAGGTGAGGTGATGTCATGAAAGGGGTAATTCTTGCAGGCGGTACCGGCTCTCGGCTTTATCCTTTAACTAAAGTGACGAACAAACATCTTCTTCCTGTGGGCCGTAAACCCATGATTCTTCACCCGATTGATAAACTGATCAAAGCAGGAATTACTGACATTGTGATCGTGACGGGAGTCGAGCACATGGGCGCAGTGGTTAACTTGCTTGGTTCGGGAAAAGATTATGGGGTTCGCTTCGGGTATAAAGTACAAGATGAAGCTGGCGGAATTGCTCAAGCACTTGGATTAGTGAGGGACTTTATTCACGATTCGAAATTCGTGACGATTTTGGGAGACAATATTTTCTCCGATGATTTGAATGGGTTTGTGACGGCTTATCAGGAGCAAAAAAAGGGTGCAAGGGTAATACTTAAAGAAGTTCCAGATCCGGGTAGATATGGAGTAGCGGAGCTTCAGGGAAATAAAATTTTAAGTATTGAGGAGAAACCAAAAAACCCTAAGTCAAATTTCGCTGTAACCGGTATCTACTTCTATGATTCGACGGTTTTTGATGTCATCAAAACTCTCAAACCAAGTGGTCGAGGAGAGCTGGAGATCACCGATGTTAATAATTACTATGTCCAGCAAGGAACACTCACTTGTGATTTCTTTAAGGGAGCATGGACGGATGCCGGCACCTTTAACTCTCTTTATCTTGCCAATCGTCTCATGTTTGAAGAATGCCTGGGTTAATGATTTCGGGTCCGGTCCTTTTGATTGGGTCCAATGGACTTTTGGGCAGTGAAATAGCCTCTGCCTTTAAAGAGCATCAAATTTCCTTTGTTGAAAAGAATTCCTCGAGTTTAGACATCACGGATCCACAAGCCATAGCGAAAGTGCTTGAGGCCCTAAAACCAAAGTGGATCATAAATGCCGCGGCCTACACCGATGTCGACAAAGCAGAAACGGATAGAGAACGGGCTAGACTCATCAATGCAGTTGGACCCAAACATTTAGCAGAACTCGCTACCGGTGCAAACGCCCGATTAATTCATTTCAGCACGGATTATGTTTTTAGTGGAGAGGGCGATAAACCGTGGACTGAAATGGATCCCACAAAACCAGTACCGAGAAATTGGTACGGAGAGACTAAGCTGATGGGAGAAAAGGCAGTTCGGAATCATCCCAATCATTTGGTTGTTCGTGTTCAGTGGCTTTACGGAAAAAAGAAAAATCGATTTGCCGGCTTGAAAAGCCGAGAAAAATTTTCTCCATTTGTTGATCAGTTTGGAGCTCCAACCTGGTCTCGGGATGTTGTAAAAGCTGTTTTGGCTCTGATAGTCCAGGAGGCCACTGGTTTATTTCATTTCGCTTACGATGATTTTGCCTCTTGGATGGACGTCTACCAATTTGTAAAAGAAGAATGGCACTTACCGGTAAAACTGATTCCGGCTCGCACGCGAGAAGTAAACCTTCCAGCACAAAGGCCTTTGAATGGTCGTCTTGCAAATGACAAATTGAAAAGGCAATTGAAAGTGCAGAGTCTAGGAAGTTGGAAAACCTCGTTAAAAGAATTTTTGCATCAAGGACAACATGATTGAGACTGATATTCTGATAATTGGCGGGGGAGCCGTTGGCCTTAGTTGTTTGAATCAAGTTCCTCCTCACTTGAATCGAATTTTAATCGAAATAAATCCATCGTTTGGGCAGGAAGCATCCTCCAGAAACAGTGAAGTGATTCATAGTGGAATTTACTATCCACATCGGTCGTTGAAGACAGAACACTGTAAGATAGGCCGAAATGAACTCTATCGATTCTGCCAGGGAAATCGGATTCCCCACCGACAATGTGGCAAATACGTGATCGCCACTAATCAGAAAGAAGAAGAAAAGCTCGCGGAATTGGTTAGCCATTGCGAGTATGAGATTGTTCCCTTTCAAAGGGTAGGTTCGGATTGGTTAAAGCGAAAACTTCCCTTTGTTAAAGCCACTGCAGCTCTTTTCTTTCCGCTATCAGGAGTTTTTGATTCTCATCGATATCTTCAAGTGCTTGAAAACAAGGCAAGAGAGAAGGGGGCCGTGCTCAGTTACCGATCCGAATTTATCAGGGTGTTGGACCGAGATCCCTGGGTGGTTGAGGTGCGGGAACGAGAGCAAATTATACAAATCAGAGCGAAAGTGTTGATTAACTCAGCCGGGGGAAAAGCCGCAAAAATTTCAAATAATGTCTTAAATACCGATGTCTATGAGCATCGGTTTTGCCGGGGCCGATATTTTGGAGTGAAGTCCTTTTTTCAAGAACCGTTGCAAGTTTTGGTTTACCCGGTTCCAGAGAAAGATGGCTTGGGAATTCATCTCACTCCTGATTTGAAAGGAAATGCCCGCTTGGGCCCCGATGCTGATTGGAGCTCGGATTTGGATTGTAATTGGGACGAGTTAAAGCCTGTTTTTTTAAATCAAACGGCGAAGTACTTGCCGGAACTAAAACCAGAAAATCTCAGTCCCGGTTTCATAGGGCTGAGACCAAAGCTGTTTGTTAGGGGAGAAGCCCACTCAGATTTTCTTTTGGAAGCTCATGGGAAATATCTCCATCTGCTGGGAATCGAATCTCCGGGGCTGACAGCCTCGTTGAGTTTGGGGGCTGAAGTAGGCAGAATGATAGAGAAAATAATGTGATTAAACTTATGATGAAAAGACCAGCCATTTTTCTTGATAGAGACGGAACTTTAATTGAGGATCTGCACTACCCAAAAGATCCCGAAAAAGTGAAATGGGTTTCAGGGGCTCCCCAAGCTCTAAAAGAACTTCAAAATTTAGGGTTTTTGCTTTTTGTTGTGAGCAACCAGTCTGGGGTGGGGCGAGGAATTATTACCGATAGTGAATTTCGATCAGTTCATGAGCGTGTTTGCAAATTGTTAAAAGAATCGGGAATTGAGATTCTTGAATTTGCCTATTGTTTTCATAAACCCGAAGATCTTTGTAAGTGCCGAAAGCCGGAAACAAAATTGATTCTTGATTTGGCCAAGACTCATTCTATTGATTTAAGCAGAAGCTACACGGTAGGGGACAAGTGGAGCGATGTGCTCTTGGGAGTAAGGGTAGGAGCTAATGGGATTTTGTTGGGCTCCGCACAACCTGAGCAGAATCCCCCAGACTTAGAGCGCCAAAATCAGTCAAACTTTCCTACTTGGGCTGAAGTGGTTGCCTTTATTCGTCGCTCCAAAATCAACTGAATTTGCGCGGCGAGTAAATTTGCCGATAATGGTACAATTTTGTATCTATGATCTTTCATCGGTCGAGGGGCCTGAATCTTTTCACTGAGGCCCTCTCTCTCCTTTTCTTATTGGGGATACATTTTCTTTGCCTGAGGTATCTCCATAAGTTCGACTTCTATGGTGAAGAAGGGCCGCGCTGGCTTGCTTTTTGGATATCTCCCATCCCAGTCCTTTTTTGTTATTTTGCCTTCCGAGCTTTTTTTAAGCCCATTTTTTCCACCATTGTGGTTGCAAGTTTAGAACTTATTCTCAGTGTTGCGCATGTGAGCAAAGTAGCGATTATTAACGAAGCGCTTTCATGGGGAGATATTTTCCAAACACCCAATTACTCAATCGTATTTCGTTACATCAATGCTTGGCACCTTTGGTTTCTGTTCGCTTTAATCGTAATATCCCTTATTACTTTTCTAATGGAGAGACCAAAGGCGCCTTACCCTTTGAAAGTACGCTCTACCTTTTTAGCTCTGGCCATCATTTTATATCCGGCTGTTATTTTCTCTCGTTTAGCTGAGGGCGAATCTGAGGCGGCCCGAATATTTCGGCACCACCTGTGGAAAAACAAAATTTTCTATTTTTTTCCTGACTGGAAAAAGGACGTTAAACTCTATGGTTTGCCTTTTCATTTGGCGCACACCAGCGGAAAAAGAATTCCCCCTTTGCCAAGTGAAAGCCAGCTTGAGGAATTTAAAAAATTAGTTAGTAAAGAGTTGCCCAAACTCAACCGCCCTAAAACTATCATCTACATTTTGTGCGAGTCTTGTTGGCATGATGACACTCATTTTTCAAAATTGTTTTCTCCTTTGAAAGAGAGAGGATTTAGAGAGTTTCGTTCGATCTCACCAGTCTATGGTGGGAGTACGGCCAATGCAGCATTTGAAGTAATGACTGGGTTACCCTCGCGCACCAACTCCCTCAATGGGGTTATTTACCAAGAATATGCATCGTCGATGGGAAAGAGCGCTCATGCGCTTCCCCGATACCTTAACAACCTTGGGTATTCAACCATCGCTATTCACAATCACGACAAAAAATTTTGGCATCGTAATATTATCAATCCCAAGTTTGGGTTTGAACGGTTCCTTGGGTTGCAGGATATGGACTATCGGGGACCTGTCACAGGCTGGGCTGATGATTCTATTCTCTTTGATTCTGCGCTTAAGATCTTAAAAGAGAAAAAGGACAAGCCCCTATTTTTGTATCTGACGACAGTTTATACTCATGGTCCTTACCAAGAGGGCAACGATTCCGGAGTTACGGATTATAGAAAAAGGCTTACCCGAACGATTTCCCAGGTAACCAAATTTGTTGATGATACTCTTAAGATTGATCCCGATGCCCTTATTCTCATGTTTGGTGATCATAAACCTTCCTTAAATGATTTTTATATTAAGGCCGGAATTCTTCCATCCGAGGCTTTTGATAAAGTTAATCAGTGGGATTTGATTGGGGATGTTCCAGTCTATGTTCGATCTCCAATGAAAGACAGCGTCGAAGAATTATAAAATCGGCTTCTGGCCTTCCATTTTTTTGTATGACCCAAGCGATGGACGAAGAGTTTCTCCAATCGGGAGTACCAGCCTTTCAGTTTAGCCGAGACCGCAACTTGTGTTCAAACGATGAGAAAAGAGAATACAAGACTTTTAAAAGAGCTTATCCAGATTGGCTCTATTCGTTGTCGTTGTTTAACGATAAGACCCCAAAGCCTACTCTACGGTTACACTCTTTGCTAGATTTCTAGGTTTATCGACATCCGTTCCCCGACCGACGGCCACATGATACGCCAATAATTGAAGAGGAATTGTCAGAAGAATGGGATTTAGGGCCCAAGTCGTTTTAGGAATACCTAAGTAGAAA
Organism: Pseudomonadota bacterium; assembly: GCA_009927005.1. Taxonomy (GTDB): domain Bacteria; phylum Bdellovibrionota; class FAC87; order UBA2466; family UBA2466; genus RFNO01. Next base: position 8,745 of record RFNV01000159.1, on the reverse strand, counting down.
TTTGACTCATTGGTCAACTTCTTATCTTCTCCGCTCCCAATACTAATAATCATGCCCCCACGACTTTTTACTTCCTGCAAGTTGCTCATCATTTTTTCGTAGAGAATACCGCTAGTAGTATCGGGGTTAGTTTCCGATGAAGTGGCGGTCGGAGTCAGTACAATGGTTGCTACTTTCTTATCGATGAGTGCAATGGGTCCATGCTTAATTTCCCCAGCAGGATATCCTTCCGCATGAGCGTAACTGATTTCCTTTAATTTCAAGGACCCTTCAAGAGCGATGGGGTAATTGACATCTCTTCCTAAATAGAAAAAGAAATCTTTCTTTTGAAGATGAGATGAAATCTGTTCGATTTTTTGATCCAACGACAAAGTGTTTTCAATGAGAAAAGGCAGTTTTAAAACGTCGGTAGTATATTCTCTAGCTTGGGATTCAGTTAAGGAGCCCCTCATCAGTCCCAATTCCAATGCGACTAGGTAAAGGACAACTAATTGGGTTGTGAAAGCTTTGGTGGAGGCCACACCGATTTCTGGACCAGCTTGAGTGTAGATAACCATGTCCGACTCTCGGGCCAAGGTGCTTTCTCGGACATTACAAATAGCAAGTGTTCTTACCCCTTTGGACTTGGCTTCTTTTTGAGCAGCCAAAGTATCTGCTGTTTCACCAGATTGAGAAATCAAAATAGTTAACGATTCTGTATCAAGAATGGGATCCCGGTAACGAAATTCGGAACCAAAATCGACGTCTACTGCAACTCTTGAAAATTTTTCGATGTAGTATTTGCCAACAAGAGCAGCATGCCTTGCGGTTCCACAAGCTACGATAGAGATATTTTTTACTTTTTTAAGTAAATCAATTTGCTTTTGGAGTTCAGGAATGCAAACGAGTCCTTTAGTAAGATCAATTTTATTTTCTAAAGTATTCGCTACGGCTTGCCCCTGTTCATAAATTTCTTTCAACATGAAGTGGCGGTATCCGCCTTTTTCCATTTGATCAGGGGTCCACTGAATTGTCTTAATTTCGAATTGGACTGGTTGATCGTTAAAGTTAAAAACCTCTACCGATCGTTTGCGGCAGATGACGTACTCATCATCATTTAAATAAATAACTTTATTGGTTCGGTGAAGAATGGCCTGAACATCAGAGGCTAAGAAGTTTTCCTTTTCCCCAATTCCTACCAGGAGAGGCGCTCCATGCCTCACCCCTAATAAAACATCGGGTTCGTGATCACTCATGACCACAAAGGCATAAGAGCCTTTAAGCTGAGGAGTTACTGCTCGGACAGCCTTCTGAAGGGAAGAACCCTTTTGAATTTCAATATCAAACAGGTGAGCAACAATTTCAGTGTCTGTTTCGCTCGCAATTTTTCTTTTTTGATTTTTTAGGGCTTCTTTGAGTTCGAGGTAATTTTCGATAATTCCATTATGAACCAGAGTGACAGCCCCAACCCTGTGAGGGTGAGCGTTGATTTCATTAGGCGCTCCGTGAGTAGCCCAACGAGTATGCCCAATGCCTAATGAGCCATTAAACTGTTTTCCAACTAGCTTATCCTCTAATTTTTGGATTCGACCTTTTGAACGGTAAACATCGACATGTTCTTTTTCTAGAATGGCTATTCCCGCAGAATCGTATCCGCGGTATTCGAGGCGCTTTAAACCATCAATCAGAATGTCTTTAGGGTCGCTACTTCCGTTATAGCCAATGATTCCGCACATTCCATTCCTCTCCTGCCCCCAAACCCGCAGTCTTATCTATTTTGGAGCGGGTTTTCAAGCGCTGGATTAAAGCCCATTATTACAATAACTTAACCAATCCTGAAAGAGGAGCACATCCCAAAGATGGTGCTGCCAGTTTCGCTTCCCAGATAAATGCTCGCTCCACATCGAGCGAACGACTTGAGTTTGGAGTACTCCCTCTCGATTTAGCCGCTCTTCTGACATTAAGGATTCCGCCCAATCCCGAAGCGGTCCCCGGATCCACTCTCCCACTGGCACACTAAAGCCCATTTTTGGACGATCGAATAAATCCCTGGGAACGTAGCTTTCCAGGATTTTCTTTAAAATAAATTTTCCATCCCCGTGCTGAATTTTGAAAGTCTCAGGCAAAGACCAAGCAAGTTCGATGACTCGGGGATCGAGTAAGGGCATTCTCCCTTCGAGGCTGACTGCCATGGTGGTTCTATCTACTTTTACCAAAACATCATCGGGCAAATAGGTCATCAAATCAAAAAACATCATTCGCTCAATCGGGCCTTCAAAGTCCGGCCAGGAGACTTTGCTGGTGACAACAGTGGGGGGTTCCTCTGAAAAAACTGTCACCTTGCTTGGGGGATTAAAATGAGAGGTCAGGGCAATATAAAGTTCATGAGAATTTGAAACACCAAGCACTTCGGCCAACTTTTTAATTTTTTCACCCGGTGCAGCCCAACGGAACTTTGCGGGCAACCACTTATCTACTGAATGAAAAAGCGTATCCCACGCGCGAGGTTGAACGGCGTTTAAAAGCTGAGCTAATCGGCTTCTTAAGGGGGGACTTAATTCACCAAATCGGTCCCAGAAACGTTTTCCCCATAAGTAGCGGTTGTAACCTGCAAAGAGTTCGTCGCCCCCGTCTCCCGAAAGTGAAACGGTTACTTTTTCTCGAGCGAGTTTAGAAACTAAGTAAGTGGGAATTTGGGAAGAGTCTGAAAAAGGTTCATCAAACATCGAGGCCAATAAAGGAATAACGTCCCGAGCCTGTTGGGGAGTGACAATCAGTTCTGTGTGGTCGGTTTTTAGGTGTGCCGATACTTTTCTCGCAAAATCGGCTTCATTGAATGCAGCTTCTTCAAATCCGATCGTGAAGGTCTTTACCGCGCGAGAGCTTTGGGCCTGCATCAGCGAAACAATCAATGAAGAATCAATACCACCCGAAAGAAAGGCTCCTAGAGGAACATCAGCTTCCATTCGGATTTTCACTGCATCTTTTAAGACTCTATGAAGTGTTGCCTCGGCATCTGTGAGACTGCCCTGAAATCCCTCTTTAACTGCCTGGTTGCAGATCTCTCGAGCAGACCAGTATTGAGAAACAGAAAGAGATTCTCTTTTGGATGGTTGCAGACTTAAGATCGAGGCCGGAGTCAATTTTTGAATGTTTTCAAAAGCTGAGTAGGGGGCTGGGATACAACTGTGACGGAAAAAGAGATTCAGGGCTCTCTTATCAAGGACTCTCTTAAATTCAGGCAGTCTAAAGAATGATTTTAGTTCAGATCCAAAAACAAATAATCCATTGACCCAGCCGTAGTAGAGAGGTTTTTCTCCCATTCGGTCTCGAGCTAGAAACAAGCTTCTTAGTTCTCTATCCCAAATCGCCATCGCAAACATCCCGTTTGCTTTTTTTAGAGTCTCTGTAATTCCCCAAACCGTAAAGCCAGCTAGTAGGGTTTCTGTGTCTGACCGTCCACGGAACGAAAAGGGAAATCGAGAGGAATGGATGATCTCCTGTTTCAGATCCAAGTGATTATAGATTTCACCATTAAAGAGGATTGAGTATCGACCACAGGCAGACTGCATGGGTTGGCGACCTTGTTCGGATAAATCCAAAATTGAAAGACGCCTGAAGCCAAAGGCAATCCCTAGCTTTTCATCTATCCAGGATGAACCATCATCTGGACCGCGATGCCGAATGGCGTTAGTCATCTCAGACAAACGGCTTTGATACCATTCGAGGGATTTATCAGCTTGGGGATTGAGGAAGCCTGCAAAGCCGCACATAATGATGATTGTGACACTTTTATTTGAATTAGTCGTGCCGTGTTTTAATGAAGCGGAGTCCCTCGAGCTGTTGATTCAAAAATCCGCACAAAGCGCGCTTGAGTTTGGGTTATCTTCTCTGAGCTTCCAACTGGTTTTAGTCGACAATGGGAGTCGAGATAAAACTCAGGAAGTTCTCACAGGTCTAAAAAGAACCGATTGGGGCAAGTGGTTTCGTGTGGTCACCCTCGAGGTGAATCAAGGTTATGGGGGAGGAATCTCTGAGGGGCTAAAGACTACTCAGGCTCCTTGGGTGGGATTTACTCATGCGGATTTACAGTGCGATCCCAAAGATGCCCTGCGCGCTTTTCTAGACTGCAAGAAAAGGTCTGGCCCGGTGATTGTTCAGGGGGAGCGCAAAAATCGAGATTTTAGTGATTGGATAGTCAGCCGAGTCTTTGAATTCTTTGTCGGAGTAATTTGGGGCTTTTGGGCCTTTGATCTCAATGCTCAGCCCAAAGTTTTTTCTCGAGAGCTATTGGAAAAAATTAAAAATCCGCCAACCGGTATTCCTCTTGATGCTTTTATTCTATGGCGTGCGAAAGAAAATGGCTTTTTTAAGAAAAGAATCGAAGTCCATTTAGCTCGAAGACGCTACGGACACTCCCACTGGAATTTCGGTCTTCGAAAGAAACTGACCACTTTCCTAAAAGTCGTGCGAGAGCTTTTGAAAGTAAGACTTACAGCTCAGTCACAATAGACGGTTTTGATCTGCGAGGGGGTGTGACTGTCGATTGCGGAGACTTTCCAGCACCCATTTTAATGTACCGGTCCATATCTGCTTCAACCATCATTTGAACCATCTTTTCAAAACTTACTTCTCGCTTCCACTTTAATACTTTTTCAGCTCGGGAGGGATCTCCCAACAAGCTGTCCACTTCAGCGGGTCTTAGGAGAGCCGGATCGAGTTTTATCCAATCCTCATAATTTAAACCAACGACTTCAAAAGCGAGTTCGGCAAAGTCTCGGACGGTGTGAGCGGTCCCGGTGGCGACCACGAAATCAGAGGGTTCTGGTTGTTGTAACATGAGCCACATTGCTTTGACGTAATCTCCTGCAAAGCCCCAGTCCCGTTTTGCTTCTAAATTTCCAAGACGCAAATCCTTAGCAAGGCCCAATTTTATCTGAGCAACGCCATCAGAAATTTTTCGCGTCACAAACTCTAATCCCCGTCTTGGGGATTCATGATTAAATAAAATTCCAGAGACAGCAAAGAGACCATAGCTCTCACGATAATTCACCGTAATGTGATGCCCATAGACTTTTGCAACTCCGTAGGGACTGCGTGGATAAAAGGGAGTTTTCTCTGTTTGAGGTATTTCAATCACTTTACCAAACATCTCGGAAGAAGAAGCTTGATAGACTTTAGCTTCAGGGCAAACAGAACGAACGGCTTCTAAAATTCTCGAAACGCCAACCGCAGTAAATTCGGCAGTCAGCACGGGTTGTTTCCAAGAAGTGGGAACAAACGACTGGGCTGCCAAATTATAAATTTCTGTTGGTTCGGCTTCTTCTAAAGCTTGCGAAAGAGAGACTTGATCTAAGAGATCCGCTTCTAAGAGCTTGATTCGGTGTTGGATGTGCGCAATCCGCTCAAAACTATTCGTAGAGGAACGTCTCACTACTCCAAACACTTCGTAGCCTTTCTCCAAAAGGAGTTCTGCCAAATAAGATCCGTCTTGGCCGGTTATTCCCGTAATCAAAGCTCGCATACTTTTACTCCTTAATTGAAGAACCCTATTAATTTTAAATGTTTAGAGTCAGCTAGAGAATACACCCCTCAACTGCCTAAAGGGTGTGCACCATAAGTCCTTTAATTTTAAATGACTTTTGAAGTTTTTATTAGCCCTGTTAAAAAGAAAGAACCTGTCCAAGCTTTTTATGGATCACCACCCCAAGTATAAGTATTTGTAATAATTGTATTTTAGCGTGATGCCCGGTGTATTCTGGACTGGCAAAGGGGTTGCAACTTCTTTTTAATAGAAATCGATAAGGAGAGCCCCCATGATGATTCGAATTTTAGCATTCTTAGCACCCGGAATTTTTCTGTTCTTCACTGCATGCAGTGGATCGAACAGTAAACCTCCCCAGCCTGCAGCTGGTAATGAGGTTGAACAAAGTGTTTTAGACAATCTTTATGATCATGCTAACCGCGCAAAAGCCAGTTGCGCGGCCGACTACACGCCTGTGATGGTTTTAGCAGCTCAACAATATCTAGCAGCTCCTCAAATGCCTTGCGGAGGCGCAGGCGGCGCTATTCCTGGAAATCCAGGTGGGATGCCAGTAGCGGGAATGCCCGTCGCTGGAGCGCCTGTGATGGCAGGCTACCCAATTCCTCAACCCGCACAAGGAATTTATCCAGGTGCTCCCGTTTGTGGAGCCCCTCAATTGCCTCAAATGCCCGTTCCACAACCCAAGACAGATTCCTGTAAAAATGATCTTAAGAACTTGATCGCAACTTTTAGCACCATTAAAAGTAAAAACGGAAAAGTGCTTTACGCGAATCTCCCAGAAGCTCAGCAATGGCTTGCTGAGACTTTAGGAGGGCTCATCAATCAGATCGGTGGTAACGTTCAGGCGCAAATGCCCGGCGCTCCCATGCAAGATCCTAATTTCCAAGCTTTCTTACTCGCTCAGGGCGGTCGCGCTGCTCTTCAAATGGCACCGCAAACTGGGTCTGCTATCCCAATGCAACTGTTGCAACAGTACATGGGACAAGTTCCTACTTTAGGAATTCCTATGAATACTTTCCAACAGTATTTGGGAGGATAAATTTTATCGATCATCATCAGTAAGGGCAAAGAAGACCCAGACTTCACTTTCGGTGAAGCTCTGGGTTTCTTTTTTCAGGGCACCTGCTAAGTTAACGGGATGAATTCAGAATCCTGTCATCACTGTGCTCCCAACCCCGCTCAGGATACCGCTTCTGAATTAAGAGATTATTTTCTGCGATTTTTAGGATCTCTCGTTTGTGCCACTCCTGTTTGGTGGTTTTCTATGGGGGGAGATCATACTGGGGTTCAACACAAGTTCCTTCTTACGGTAGCGACAGCGATTAGTATTTTTATTTGTGGTTGGCCCATTTTAAAGCAGGCTTGGCTTTCTTTTAAAAAGAGAAAGCTCAATATGTTTTCTTTAATTGGAGTGGGACTCCTCAGTGCATTTGGACTGAGCCTTGCTCTTTCAGGCGATTATTTTGAGGGAGCCGCAACTTTAGTCTGCTTTGTACTCCTGGGACAAGTATTGGAACTCCAGGCTTCTAAAAATACACTGAAATCTTTGGATACTCTTCTTTCCCTTTCCCCAAAAACGGCTTGGGTGGTGACAGAACAGGGGACTGAAAGAGAAGTGCCCGTCTCTTTAGTTCAGGCAGGAGATCACATCAGAGTCCGGCCAGGCAGTCAGATCCCCCTCGATGGAGTAATCACCGAAGGGCAGAGCGGGGTGGACGAGTCTCTCGTGACTGGAGAGTCTTTACCGGTCGAGAAGAAGACTGGAGACAAGGTCATTGGAGGCACACTTAATGGCTTAGGATCTTTCATCTTCAAAGTGGAAAAAATCGGTTCGCAAACAGTGCTTTCACAAATTATCGAATCGGTTTCATCTGCTCAGATGCAGAAAGTTCCCATTCAAAAAACAGCTGATCGAGTGTCAGCTCTTTTTACTCCTTGGGTCTTTGTTTTGGCGTTGATTACAGCAGGTGCTTGGTTTATTTGGGGGAACGAGCCCAAACTCATCACAGCAGTAATCCAGTCGGTATCGGTTTTGATGATTGCCTGTCCTTGTGCTCTGGGCCTTGCGACCCCCATTGCCATCTTGGTGGGTACGAGTGTTGCTGCCAAACAAGGAATTTTGTTTCAAAAATTAGAAGCTATCCAGCTTCTTGGAAAAGTGACAACGGTTGTTTTTGATAAAACGGGTACTGTTACTGAGGGAAAACCGAAAGTCGTAACTTTCTTAATTGATGACCAGAGAAAAAAAACAGAGCTTTTGAATCTTGCGGCAAGTTTGGAATCAGTCAGTGAACATCCCCTCGCTAAAGCCGTTTTAGAGAAAGCAAAGTTGGAAGGGGTTCAAACCTTTTTAAAAGTATCCGATTTTGAAAGTGTTCTCGGAAGAGGGATTAAGGGAAAAGTTGATGGCAAAAGAATCGTGATGGGTAATGAGGAATTCTTGCGAGCTGAAGGTGTCGAGCTTCTTAAGTTTCAGAGCAACTTAAGCCAAATGAGAAAGCAGGGGGAAACGGGCTTGCTCCTAGCCGTTGAGGGAAACTTAGAAGCAGCTTTTGGAATTCAAGACCCTCTCAAGCCGTCTGCAAAGTTGGCTATCCAAGAACTCAAACAAAAGGGCTTAAATCTTTTCTTGGCTTCTGGAGACCACGCCCAAACCACCCAACTCATTGGCGCGCAACTAGAAATCCCCAACACTCAGGGACAGTGTTCCCCAACGGATAAAGCGAAGCTCGTCCGGGAGCTTCAGGCTCGAGGGGAAAAAGTAGCTTTTCTTGGAGATGGAATCAACGATGCTCCGGCGTTAACCCAGGCCGATGTGGGAGTAGCCGTGGGGACGGGAACCGATATTGCGAAACAAAGTGCAGGCATCACTTTGGTAAAAGGGGATTTGCGTGTTTTTGAGCAGGCATTTTTGTTAAGTGAAGCCATGATGCGTATTATCCATCAAAATCTTTTTTGGGCGTTCTCCTACAACATCATTGGAATCCCTCTGGCGGCGGGTCTTTTCTATCCCATTTGGGGATTTCGGCTTAGTCCAGTCTTTGCAAGTCTGGCGATGACTTTCAGTTCCCTTTTAGTTGTGGGGAACTCATTACGACTGAGCCAACTTAAGATATTGGCGCATCGCGAAGTAAAAAAATAGTTTTCTCACCTTTTTAGATTAGTTGAGCGTGTGGTAAATTTACTCTCACCTTATTAATAGCTTTACCAAGAACAGCGAG
>RFNV01000180.1 GCA_009927005.1 Pseudomonadota bacterium | reverse complement strand
GTTCTGCAGAAACTACGGTTTAGCTTTACCATTAATTGCTCTTCAATACCACGAAGTCCGTATTAATATTGAATTTGAACGCATTGAAAACTTAGTAGTTTACACAGGCCCAGTAGTACCAAAATTCTCGCAACTCGCGTTTGGTTCGTCTGGTATCCTGATTGATTATGTATATTTAGATTCTGAAGAAAGACGCAGATTTGCCCAAGTCGGCCACGAATACTTAATTGAACAAGTACAATACAATGAAGCCAACTTATCTGGAACCAGCACTACTTCATCTGAAACAACTCAAACATTTACATTGAACTTTAACCATCCATGCAAGGAAATCATCTGGGCTCACCGTCTGGGTGTCTTCAACGGAACCGCTGAATCCACATTCTTAGGTTACACCGCCAAGAAGACCCAAGATGCATGGGACGAAGAATTAACTGAAGTAGCTAAGAGAATCGTAAGAAGCAGTATTAAATGCCCAGGTGAAACTAGCGCTGAAACTGATGAAACTGATTTGAACTTAATTGATTTTGATGATAATACTAAAGAAACGGAAGTAGCCACCTACAGATTAACGAACGACGCTAAAACTGTTCTGCAATTCAATAAAGTCATTAATGTAGAAGATGGCGGCGCAGGAGAAGTGTATGCTGCGTACGGCGACGAAGTAATTGGTTTAACTGGTTCATTAACTGTAGTGCTCACTGCATTATACAAAAACTTAGATAGTTTATTAGATAGAATAACTCGCGCCACAGTTGACGTTATTTACACAGGTGCTGATATCACTGATGTCAAAGTCGTTGATGTAACCCACAATCTTACTATGGAAGACATTTCTATGCCAGTCAGCCAATACGGTGACCAACGTGTTTCTGGCACAACTGATGATGATGTTCACGTTGTCCAATTAAACAACTACGGTGTTAGATTAGATGGTAAAGGCAACATTGTAACAAAGGGTAACTTAGTATTGAACGGCCACGACAGATTCAATATTCGTGAAGGAGGCTACTTTAACTATGTTCAACCAAAGGCTCACCACACCGCTACACCAGCTGATGGTATCAACGTTTACAGCTT
>RFNV01000017.1 GCA_009927005.1 Pseudomonadota bacterium | reverse complement strand
AACTGGTAATCTATATTCTACAAATGCTTCCTTTAGACTAATTTCAAATATCGCTACTGTAGCAACTGTAAACACTTATACAAACAATTTATATTTTACTGCTGTAGTAGCAAATAATGTTAACATCACTGCTAATGGTATTTTGATCGGTTCAAATACAAATTTTATCGGATTAGATAGTGTAAATAATACTTTCTATCCAAATACAATACACTCATACATCAGAGGGTTAACTTCCAATAGTTATGCTAATTTAGAATTTGTTAGTACAGGATCAGGAGCTACTTTTCAAATTGGAAGCTTAAATAACACTGAGACAGTATTATTAACTCCTGATTTATTATCATCTAACAATACTGGAAATATTCCTTTTATTAATATAAATTTAGATCTCAATCCAGATAATGCAAATGCGTCTGGAGGTTTTGGTTTTGTTAAATTTCCTGGTGCCGATATTAATACAACATTATTGGATGCATTGAGGTTTACAAATATTAATATAGGAGAAATATCATCTTTAAAAGGTATTAATCCTGGATCAGATTACAACGTTGATCCTTTTATTTTAGTTTATGAGAGAGATGTAGCAGGATATAAAAGAAAAGATTATATCATCAATATATCTTCAGTTTCAGGGTCATTTGCTGTGGGTGAAAAAATCTTACAGACTTCTAACATATCATCAGTAGTCTTAACTGTGAATACATTTTCTGGTACATCAGCTAATGGAAGTTCTACAAGTAATTTTGATGTTGGTGAATTTGTTTATCAAAGTAATGGTTCATCTAACATTGCTACTGGTATTGTGTATTCAAGTTCACTGTCGGGTGGAGCTGGGGATGTTAGATTAATAGACGTTACAGGAGTATTCCAATTGACTCCTATTAATGGATATCTTCTTAATACTTTATCTACAGGTGCTACAGCTAATATTTCATCTACAAACACATCAACGACTATAGCAACATCTGCTTATGGTGAAGTTAAAACAGGATCTAATAATACTAATTTATTTGTTAAAAGACTTTCATTTGGTGTTGAATTTGGTGTAGGTAATACTATTATTGGTTTAACTTCAGGTGCTAATGCTATAATAAGTAGTACACTAGAGCAAGCAAACAGCTTACCAATCGGAGAAAATGCTAATATTGATGGAGATGTTCAAATAGCAAATTCTGTAGTTAAAAGTCTTTCAGTTATTGATTCAGGTTATGGTTACTTAGACGGAGAAAATGTATTCTTGGAGAAAATTGGATCAGCTTACATAGTGACAGCTCAAACTGAGCTAATAAAACAAGG
>RFNV01000018.1 GCA_009927005.1 Pseudomonadota bacterium | reverse complement strand
TTGCATATTTAATTCCCGGTCAAACATTGCCAATATTTAATTTTACACATAATCATAATTCACCGGGTAATAATCACTCACACGATTATACAGCTTTACAAAGCCACCCTGTCGGTACAAACACGGCAGCTAGAGCCGCTAGACCAGAACCAAGTCATATACCATCCCCAGCAAAAGCAAGAGGTCATGGTTCAAGACCGGGACATAAAAACATGGGTGATTTATGTATTCCATGTTTGAACTTTGGAAATAATAATAACTTTATGGCAAAATATGGAGTAAATCCATATGGTGGAAATCCATTTAACGGTTCAAACTATGTTCAAAGTGATGGTAACATTGATGAAAATGGAAACTTAACACCACCACCTAAAATAGATATAAATTGTGTTAATTAATTTATATTACAATTAACAGAAATACTATTTGATTCCTGTTTTAAGAAATTTGAACTCATAGAGCCAAAGAAACTATGAAATGAATCTAAATAAGCTGCTGTATTAGCAGTGATATTGGTGAAAATATTATTATAATTATTACCTGCTATTGTTTTGAAATTGTTTATAATATATTGATAATGTTCATCTGAGGCTTTTTTATCATTTAATAATACTTTATAATCTGGTATTTTAGCACCCATAACCATAGACATGTGATAATCACCAAAAGTACTAGATTGAACATGTTGATTTATAGATTGTATACCTAATAAACAACCAACATCTACGGCAACATCTGGATAATAATTTATATAAACCAATTCTTCACCTAAAGATAATGTTACGATTAAACAACTTGGAGTTTGATATAAATCAACAGTAGCTGTCCAATCTGGAAAATATTTTTTGATAAATGTAGTAAATGCACTTGCACTTGCATTTTTAGCACCAGATACATATTTTTTTATAAACCCTCTAACCTCATTTGGATCTATAGGCTTCATCAACTCTTCATAAGTTGCAGAAATAGGAGGAACTGTTATGGCTCCATATTGATATGGTTTTTTACCCGTTAAATCTAATGACAAAAGCACAGGTATTGTTTCGGATAATTTGATGGGTGTACCATCAGCAGTGCAAATATAGTTATCTATAACCTGTGTTCCACCATTCTGTCTAACTTCAGTTTGTGTAATAACTCTAGGTAAAAACTCAACATATGTTTTTGTCATTACTTCCCCAAGAGAAACTCTTGGATCACCAACACCATTAAGCATACTAAAATCAGTATATGGTGTTATATCAAATGCAGACGTAGGGCTTGCTAAAATTGGATTAACATCTTTACCAACGGTAACATTTAATAAATTACAAAGGAATGGTAAAAGATTATAGGATGGATCTAAATGTTGTGCGCTTCCAACTGGAAATAAAGATGGATTAAGTCCTGTGGGTGCGCACGTGGGATCAATTAAAAAATTAGGGTCTATATTACTCATCTAAAAAGTTTTCGTTTTGTTGTTTCAAAAAGATTGTTTTTAAAAATTCCATAATAGCATCTCTGTCTTTTGCCGATTCAA
>RFNV01000019.1 GCA_009927005.1 Pseudomonadota bacterium | reverse complement strand
TATCTTCATCATATGGATCATGTTTTTGTTTTGAGCGTACGGACAATGGTGAATTACTTCCTTCTAGTTTACTATGTCTCCATGATTTTACTTCACTTGTTGCCTCAATATTGTTAATCACATTATCGGCAACAGTTGGATTTTCGGTGGGAACGTCAGCCATTTCAATAACAAAGTCTGATACTTTTGCTTTTTTTAGGTTATTATTATATTTATATAAAAGTTCACTTGCTTTCTTATCGCACTCCAGCATTTTACTAATTGATATTGAATTAAATTCATCAACCATGTTTTGTGCTTCCATTATGGAATCTGACATATCTTTTGTATATTCAATTAATCTTCTTGCTACATTTTCACTCACATATGCAAATGCTCGCCACGATTGTCCAACGCGACCAGCTCGTCCAATAAGTTGCATCAATGTGTTCACACTATATACTTTTGCAAATTCATCAGTAATTATAATGTTACTAATACTATAATCGGTACCGTAGCAAATTGAGGCATCCGATACAATACAAGATAATCTTCCGGTTGACGCCAATGACAAAACTGTACTTGTATATACTGGACTTAATTTTTTGTCAGTGGGTGCATAGATTCCAACACCAGCAAACAATAGCGTTAAAATTTCATCCGGTACATCCATCGAATTCAAATTTAGACTTTCAATGTCATATCTAGAACGCAATGAATATTTGTCCAAATTAATAGCATATGATTTAGCATATTTCTTAGCATGCTCTTCACTATTTACAATTCCAGTCAATGGAAATTTAATTAAAGGAGCCGATTGCTCTAATTCTTGTAGTTGTTTACTTCTTTCTTCTTCATTTTTTGTTTTTTTTATTATTCTATTTCGCATTTTTTTAAAAATATCCATTTCTCTATTGTAAATGTCTATTACATTCGCGCTCGATTTGTATGTAGCAATATTTCTTTGACTCCTGTCAAATGACAAATCACCACTGATATCTCCGTCACTATTATCTCCCTCACCCCCTTCATCCTCCTTATTTCCACTTTCTCTGTTTAGAGGTAAATGAAAATATCCTTCTAGGGGAGAATTATAAATATCTGATATAAAATTACTAAAATATTTAAGTGCAAATTCAACAGGTGTAATTGTCGCAATAATAGTCGTATTTGGGAATTTCCACGATTGTGTTGTCAATAGTAAATCATAGCTTATATTATCTTCATTAATATCATCATCTTCATCTTCATCTGGATCATCCCACGCGAATCCATCTTGATCATCATCTTCCTTCACAACTTTTTCTTTTTTGATAGCTTTCTCTGATGTAATTTTAGATGAACATACTGTTTTTATTACATCATCACTTTGTTCCAAAAGTAGTTTCAACATTTTAAAAGCAATTTGTTTTACTTTATTACTAGTCATATTATTTACATTTGTGAATAGCTCACCAATATTAGGAACATCATTTATTTTTGCCTTTATCATTTTATCATAAATTTCTCTAACTACATTTTGTGTGTATATTCTTCCAAAAAGGGCTGATTGTTCAATGGTTTCAATTATTTTTTTTAGTTCTTCCTTGTTCTTTGCTCCCAGATGCGGGACAACAAGATTTCCGTCGAATGATATTACATCGCACCCTATTTGTATTTCATCTGAATTTACATTATATATTTTTGCGGTAGGATATTTATTTGTAAAATTATCATAAATTTCTTGCATGTATTCTACTTTTGGGAGAGTAGCAGATGACAAAATCAATCGCTTAGGTGCTTCCGCCATAACCATCATATTTTCTTTCAATGGTGTACTGCCTCTCACGTCTGAACCAAAAGTTGGCTCATCAAAACATAAAATTATATGTTCAACTCCAATAGTTTGCCTAAATTGTTTCAAGATTCTCCATGCAATATCTGTATTTGCAACAATAACTGCAAGCTCTTCATCATTTTTACAACTGAAATGATTTTTAATAACATATCCCAATTCTTCATTTTGATCATGAAAACCAATGGCGAACTTAATTCCTGCATTATAAAGAATGTTTGCGGCTTGATCCTGAACCGGTTTCAAGTTACATGCAAATAGTACTAAACATTTTTTTCCATTTTTAATCATCTTGGTAGCATACATTCCCAACATAATATTTAGTGCAAAAGTTTTACCTCCGCCTATCATAGGATCATACCTAATACAAAATCCATCATTAAATTTTTCTGATACTAATTCATACAATTGAATTTGATGGGCTCTCGGGGCAATG
>RFNV01000064.1 GCA_009927005.1 Pseudomonadota bacterium | reverse complement strand
TGTCTTCCCATATTGGTTTTATTTTATTTTTAAATATAAATATTTGATTCTTTAGTTTGTCTATTAATTGAAAATTATTAAAGAATCTCCAAAATGAACCTATGTTATTAATAAGATATGCATTTGTATAACTATCCTCAGTCCAAGTATCACAGTCTGACTTATGAATCCACACTGTCCAAGGTGAATTAAAATATTTATTGTTTCCCAATTCATTGGCGTTCTCAAGATTTTCAACATATATCGGTTTATTTTCAAAATTATTGTCAGGAGATTCATCAAAACCAAATTTTCTCTGTCTGTTTTTTTTATATTGATTGTCCCAGCCTTTATCACCTCTATCTGTAGTTAATACTTTTGCAACATATACATTGTCTTTTTGTTTATTTTCTGTATGAAATTGAGCTGTTGAATCAACATATTCTACATTTTCTGTTTGCTTGAAAAATGATTTTTTTGATGTAGTTGATCCTGTGGATTCAGGTTTAACCGTCTCAGGTTTAATATAATTATCATTTGGCTTAATATAATTATCAGAATTATCATCAGAATCACTTGAATCACTTACATTGAGCGCAGCAAATTTATTTGCATTTTTTTTCTGAGGGGTCTTATCTGTTGATCTATTCATGATTGTTATAAGTATTAATTGATTAATTATCCTTTAGGTCTTCATAATTCAATTTTTTATTTAATTTTATTTTAATAAACTAAAAAAGATCATTATTTTTCATACATGTATGGTTTGGCGTTAAATTTAAGTGGAGTGAAAAGCTCAACCTCAACACCATATTTTCCTCCCACAATTTGTCTCTTAATAATTGTTGTCGATGAAGCTTCTGTTAGGAAAACAAAAAATCTTCTTGAGCCATCGTCTACTGCATATGCATTCGCAACTAAGTTGTTCGGCGTAAGCCAAATTGATTTGATAATGACTTCAGTGTTTTCAATCTTTGATCTCTTTTTGTACCAATCCCTCAATTCTTCATCTGTTCCTTCCACATCCAATCCACACTTTATTGCATTTTTTGAGTACAATACACCACTCTTTTGACTATCTAAAATATTGTAGTTACCAATTTGAAATTCAATTCGATCGGCATCGGGAGTCATTCTAATCATACTTCCGTTTGGAAAAACTTCAGCAATTGCAATTCTAACG
The DNA here is from genome assembly GCA_009927005.1 of Pseudomonadota bacterium. GTDB lineage: Bacteria > Bdellovibrionota > FAC87 > UBA2466 > UBA2466 > RFNO01. Next base: position 209 of record RFNV01000064.1, on the reverse strand, counting down.
GCTTCTCTGTCAATCTGAATATCAAATCCCACAGCAATCAGCTGTGGCAATCTAACTTGAGGAACAGACACTTTTGAAGTTGAGCCTGATTCTGATTGTTTTTCTGCATCTTCTTGCCTATATTTTTGTAATTGTTTGGCATATTGTGCTTTCATCATATTCTTTCTCTTTTGTTCTTCCTTTGCCCTTTGATGTTTTTGTTGTTGCTT
>RFNV01000263.1 GCA_009927005.1 Pseudomonadota bacterium | reverse complement strand
AACTCTTCGTACAACGGAGGCACCGTCACTGGCATAGTTACTTATAACGGATTTACCGGAGACAAGGAGCATGGTTACTTCATCCTCGGCCAACTAACGACGTTGGATTACTCCGGTATTGGGGAATGGAATGGTCATTTGTACTCCAGCGGCGCTCTCTTCACTGGTCTCGGCGACGGCACTCTCGGAGAGCAAAACAAATATTACTCCAGCGGTAGCTTACTCACAGGAACAGCCGCCAACGGCGCTTGCTATATCAATGGCGAAGAGCGGTTATATCCCGATTCATTCATTTTTGGAGATTACGGTTCCACCCCTGTTACCGATACGAACTTGAACATGTTGAGCAATTACTGGCGCAGCGACACTTGGCTTCCAGCCACTTGCTTCCCAGACTCCAACGACACGGTCACCATTACGGCTCCCATAACTTCCGGCACTCTCACTACCCAAACAATCAATCTACAATCCTCTTTCTCCGGAGGAACTCTCAATGCAAGTGTGACTATCGGAAAAGGCGGCGAGGTTGCAGGGGTAATGACCGGAGGAACTATAAATGGGGACGTTACTTTTGGAGTAACGGGTTGGGCCAGCGCAAGCTATCCCATTCTAGAAGGCGGAACCATCAATGGAAATGTTACTTTTGAGAGCGGCAGTATCATGGTGGGGGGAATCATTACGGGAAACATAACTTGGAATGGCTTCACTGGTCAGTATTCAAAACCGGGTGCATCTTACGACGGAAAATATTTTGCCGGTGGCCATTTACGCCAACCTGAAGATGGGCCACTAAACGGCAGTTATTATATAAATGGCGAAGTCGTAGGTGCCTGCTCTGGAGATTGTTATTTGGAAGGCTCATCTCCCAACTACGCTCAAGGGCTCTCTATCGGAAGTTTGCGCTCAGGGCCTGATAACACAACTTTAACTTTGCAGTACGCCAATGGTACGGATGGTTTTAAAGTTTGGAGAGAAAAAGATGGCAATCGTATTCTGAATGCTACAGGTCTAATTGCAAACGGCTGGCAGAAAATGCTGGTCCGAGCGGGCACAGCCTTTAGTGCATCTGACTTCACGGCAGGAAATAATATCGCCGGCCGGGTTTGTCCCACTCACGTGTTTCTCAACCACACTAACATGACTGCAACCAATCGATGCGTATATTATGACGAGGGAAATACAGCGCAAACTCTTGATGCTGAATCCTCCACAGGACAAGAGGGTTTAGACTGGCTCACGGAGTGGAATAGGTCTGAGACTGGTCAAGAATCGGCTTCATCTTATTATGAAGGCAATATTAAAACTTGTGCGGATAAGGGAATGAGGCTACCTACGGTATACGAAACGACTGCGGAACCATTCGAAGACTTTTTACCCCCGGGAGATGGCATTTCTCCCACCTGGGCGGGTGGTACCAATGGCGTACCTGGCGTCTCTTCCTCACAGACCTGGACTGCGTCTGCCTCTTCCGACGCTTCGTTCATTTATTATTCTTGGTCAGGATCCGGTAGCGGGTCCGCTTACAGTTACGCTCCGGACCCCGAGGCCGAAGAGCAGGGAGTCGACGATTCACTTTCGGTTCGCTGCGTCCTCCCATCTCACTAAAACGTACAGCCCACCTTTTGGTGGTTTTAGCGCCCGAGCGGATTATACGATTTCAGTAAGCTCTTCGCGACGACTGGCACTGCAACTTTAAAAATGGACACTTTGGGATCTAATCCCTTCGCAACCCCTTCAATAATAAGACACGACCGAATCATCATCACATACCGATTGGGAATATAGATTTGATTCTGCCTCGCAATGGCCAAGAGCTGGTTCACAAGTTGGTCGAGTTTTACTTGCTCTAGCCCCTTAGCTTTCACTTCATCTAAGAGTGCTTGAATAGCGCTTTCAAACTCATCGAATTTCGTATTGGGACTGGGCTCGCCCAACTGATAGAGCGATTCAGCTAATTTTTTTCGGTCTCTTCGGATAATCGACATTAACACTTGTAGAAAAAGCTTTTTATCTTTGGGATCCAGCTGGCCGACAAGCCCCGTATCGATAAAACCCATTCGCCCTTCTTCTTCTAAGAAAAAGATATTGGCACTATGGGGATCTGCGTGAAAAAAACCATGTTCAAAGATCTGCTCGAAGACAGCTGCCAAGCTTTTAAAAGCTGCTTGCTTAGCACTTCTTGTTCCCTTTTTAAGATCTGCGACCGGCTTACCTCTCATGGGTTCCAGCACAATCACTCTCGAAGTGCTGAGCTCTCGGTAGTAGCCAGGAAACACGACATCGGATCCGCTTAAAATTTTTCGATAATTCTTTTTAAACTGCTCGATATTTTTCGCTTCTTCTCTGTAGTCGATTTCCCTCAAAGTCGAATCTCTAAAGTCTCGATACATTTCTCCTAAACCTAGCTTTGGAAATGCCAAAACGGCTGGCTTAATAAACCACTCCAAAAGTTTTAAATCGAGCTGAATGGCTTTTGCCACTCCAGGCTTTTGGACTTTAATTACTACCGAACTTCCGTCTTTGAGAGTCGCTCTGTGACACTGTCCGATACTGGCCGAGCCTAGCGGTTCACTTTCAATGGAAACGATTTGTTCTTTTACTTTTTTCTTGCCCAACTCTTTGTTCAGAATTCTTTTTATTTCTCGCAAAGAGACGGGCCTGACTCGCGAGAAAAGAATTTCCAGCTCTTTTGCGACTCCATCCCCGACAATATCTGGACGCGTGGCCAACACTTGGCCCAGCTTAATAAACGTTGGACCCATTTCTTGAAAGGTTCTTGCTAGGTTCTGCCCAAACACAGCATCAAATCCAGTGTGATTCACTGATTGCGGGGCTACCCAAGTCACTCCCCGTTTTCCAAATTCAATACCTAAGGAAGTGATACTTCCTGCGATCCCGTACCGGGACAAACACCATAGGAGCTCGTGATAACGAGCAATGAGACGCACGGGCTCAGTCAAAGTTCCGAACAAGTTCATATTTTTTTATCGGCGATCCGGGGCTTACGCCTAAATATGAAGAAACCTTCATCTTTTGGCCGTTTTCGTAAATAAATTTGCTTAGTTAACTAGGAATTTTATCCGATGAGACAACAGAAAATATGAATTGGAAACGCACATTGATAACTCTGCCCATCCTAAGCCTTTTGGGCTGTGGCCTCTATCTTTATCTAAGAACGGGCAAGACAAACGGAAAAATGTATTTTTCCGAAAGGCTTTTTAGCTCTACCTACCCTGTTCATCCGCGCTTTGTTGAAGAAACCTCGCAAATGCGAGCTCAACATAAGATTTCGACTGAGAATGAAAATCTGATCCAAGTTTCTACTTTCAATGCTGGGGAAACTTTGGGAATTCCTCAGTCCCTTCTTTGGTGTTTGATGTTTCAGGAAAGCCGACTCAATCACCTCTCAGGCTTAAAAGAAGGAAAACTCAGCACGGGTCTTGGACAATTCTCAGTTTCAGCATTCTTTGAATTAAATCATCACTTGCCTCGATACATCTCGTCCCCAAAGACGACCATTGCAAGCATTTTAGGACAAGACATTCGCCCACTTTCCTCCGACATTGAAAATATCTCCTCCCTGAACTCCTATTATTTTATTCCGACTGCGGTGACGGCCACTGCCCTTTATCTTAATAATCGCTGGATCCAACTGGCTCGAATAGCAGATGAAAGAAACCTTTCCTACTCACCCGAAATTCTCTGGGCCTGGGCCGCTCTATCCTATAACAAGGGCGGAAGAACAGTGCTTGCCATTTGGAATCAAATTGAAGCGACAAAAGGTACAGCAGCACTTTCCGATTCGCTGAGTTCGAAAGAATCTTTTCTCGCCTCAGCCCTAAACACACACTTGATCACACAGGCTTTAAAAACCATTTGGTCGAAACGTTTGCTAGCAAGCTATTCGACTGAACTGATCACTCACGTTGAAAACATTAGAGATTGTGCACTTAACAAGGAGGAATCCTTATGAAACCAAAAACACTAAAAGAAATAAAAGTAGTTGCGCTACTTCTTAGTCTTCTAATGGTTCCCATCTTGGTGACCTCTCACATGAGAGAAAATGTTTCTCTACACACCCCCATATCAGCGGAAAGCTTGGATGAATTAGCTCAGACTTACCGGAAGAGTGGGATTGAACGGTTTCTCGATGCGAAGCGGACATTACAAAAAAGGGTCTCATTCAACTTGAAAAATGATGATGACTCAAAGGCACAGATGGCAGCAATGAACATTGCAGTTTATATGTTTCCGAATCTCCTGCACGACACTCACCTAGAAAAGCAATATGCCGAGGAACACTTCAAGCCACTTCAAGACAGGATTGAAACGGTTCCCGGGACTAGAGAAGCCCAAGACAACTTTGAAGAACTGAGAAACCTCGTTTGGAACTACGAAAATCCAAAGCAGAACGAGCAAGGACTTTCCGAATATGCCAACGAAATGCTTAAGATCTATGGAGCTCTTAGCTGGAAATGAAATCTTCTAGAAACATTTATTTTGCGATAATTGTTTCGCTTGTTGTTCACTTGCTGGCACTCGTCTACCATTTTGAACTTCTTCCCCCGATTGGTTTCGAACCGGTCACCCAAAAACCAGAATTTATTGAGCTTAGTCAGTTACCAAACCAGCAAGCGCTCATGAAACCAACAACCCCTCTCGAAAAACGCGATAATCAAATAGTTGAAACCGAGGATTCCGGTAATAATGAAGTGGATCCAAACGCCACTTTGCTGAGTGACAAAAATCAGAAAGCACAGGTACAGACCCGAGCCCAGAGAACGGATGCATTCCAAAAAGGAGGAGGAACAGGGCCCCGCAGTGAAGAGGGTGAAGACTCCGGAGACGAAGCTCCCTCAGAAGAGTCTGTTACTTTAGATGTCGGGACCTCCCCGAGAAAGAAAAAAGATTGGAAGACACTCTCCCTGAAGGACCTCAGTGTCAATGGCGATGGCAATCAGGCATCGGCTTCTGACGACTATCTCCCCAATGTAGCCCCAGGAGAACGGACCATCTTGAGTACCAGGGAGTTTAGATATTTTTCATACTACAACAGGATTAAGGACCTTCTCCGCCAACATTGGAAGCCTTCAATAGAAAGAGAAGTAGCAAAACTCTGGGGCAAGGGGCAGATGCTCCGAGAGAATGAATTAGTCACTCGAGTTCTAGTTCTTTTAGACAAAACGGGACAAGTTCAAAAGATTTCGAAGATAGGCGCTTCGGGAGTCAGCGAAATCGATGAGGTGGCAGTCCAAGCTTTCCAACAAGCTTCGCCCTTTCCTAATCCGCCGGTCGGTCTCGTCGAAGCAGATGGTTATGTTCGAATCAACTGGGATTTCATTCTGCAAACCGCGGCCGCCCCGCAAATTCAATTCAGACCCAATCCCAATTCGGCTCGCTTTCGCTAACTTGTTTATCGCAGAAAAGCCATTTGATAGGGAGGCAACTGGAGATTCCAGTTGAGATCAGTTCTTTGCTGAAAGGCGTTCTCATCCCAAACTCTAATTTGGGGATCGACTGGATTTCCGTCTGCTAGGTAAATAAGCCCCGCCTCTTTATCACGAAGAATCTGCCGCAGATGGTATCCTTTGGATGTCCAGAGCGACCGAAGCCTCACCCCGGTTTCAAAATCAAACACAACAAGTTCAGTTTCGGGCTTTGAAATAATCGCCAGACACTCCTTCGAGTTAATACATTCAAAATCAACGAGATCTCCTCCCAATTGGGTTTCAGTACTGATAAAACCAAGCGACTCTTTCTTTTCGTGATCAATTAGCTCAATTCCCCCATCGAGTTTACTTTGGCTCCCGACCAAGCCAGCATCAGCAACAAGCCACTTCCCATCTGGGGCTGTCTTAAATTCAGTTACCGGATTGAGCCCTTTTAAATTCAGATTCGTGGTAATCACATCAGTGACTGTATCAACGATGACCACTTGGGCTGTCCCTACAGGAGCGAAAGATTTTATTTGATTAAGCCTTTGTAACTGCACCCACAGTTCATTTCCCATGAGAATCATTCGAGCGGCTTCTGGGGTTCCGTCGCTATCTGAAAACTGTCCAAGCTTAATTCGCCTGATGATAGCGCCCGTCGCAAGATTTACTTTTAATAACTCAGGGATTTGCAAACAGCTCACATAGGCATTTTCTCCGACAATTACCATGTCCTGAGGATTTACTCCTGCCCCCAAAGAAAATTGTTGGATTGTTTGACCAGTCTTCCGATCAATTCTCTGAATATTGTCAGCTCCCAGGCGATTAATCACAAAAATATCCGTAGGCTCCTCCGCAAACGTCTTCACAATCGCGTCTGCAAAAATGGGAGAAAAGTTGAGCTGCGCCATACGGTTTTCAACATCAAAAAGAGCGAGCGCACCGGTTTGATAGTTCGTGGTGGTGACTGCCAAAGTTTTTCCCGATTTTTGAACTTCTAAGATCGGCATTCCCAACCGAAGCCCACATCCTGACAGAAACCCAATGATCCCTAAAAGACTGCTTACAAATCGTAAATCCATGTCAAACCTACTCTTCTTCCTGAAGTGGGATATCCGTTCATCCCACTTATGTACTTGGTTACTTCTACCCCTGCCACAGAGGCGCTGGCGAGAGTTATGTTAAAGAGGTTTTGAATATTGAGTTCAAATTGTCCGGCACCCCTGACTTTTAGTCTCAAATAAACATCGTGTAATTGATAGGGGGCTAATTGCTCTAGATTTGCCCTATCTAGATAAGAAGCCGAAAACCACATCGCACGGTAACCAGTCCCCCATGTTTCCTGGTTTACTCCTACTTCCGAGCGAAGGGTGAGAGGAACCCGATAAGGCAAATTCTTTCCCTTTTCAGCGGCTATGGGAGACCGGTTCTGAGTCCACAGCCAGATCATTGAGGGCCGAATAAAGAAACCAGATGAACTCTCCAGTCCGATTGATATTTCCTGGCCAAGCCAGGACGCCAACCCAATGTTCTCAGCTTTTTGAGTGTCAGGACCCACTTGTGAATAAGCGATCAGATTTTCCGCCCTCGCGCCAAAGACCGAATAATTAAGAGCACCTTTCAAATAATCTGAAAAAAGCAGAGGAGACCACTTGATTCCCAGTTCTGCCTTCGTAGCTTTCTCTGGTTGCAATTCGGGATTCGATGTCAGTCCAAGCTGATTTCCATGGAGTTCAGATAGGGAAGGATGCCTGAATACAAAACCACCAAATCCGAATACTCGGACTGAACTTGAAGGAACCATTTCAAATCCCAATCGAGGGGATGTGTTCCAAACAGCGTCTGTTAAGGTAGCTAAAAAAGCAGGCTTCAGGGTGAAAGACTTTTCCAGGTTGATGTGCGTTGAAACTGAAGCAGGAATCTCAATCCGCTCAAAAGTGAACTGACGGCGGCTTTTTCTGAGTTCCTCGAAACGATATTTTGAAAAGTTAAGCCCCAAGGCAAAAAGGCTTCGGATGTCAGTTTCCTTCCATTCCAAAGAAGCGTTTGCCCCGCCCGTATAGTTAAAAGATGTTTCTTGGTTCTCACCTTGAAGTTCATCTTGTCTGAATCGAAAAAAGACTGCGCCCTCCCCTGCCACACTTTTCGAAAATCGGGTGGTGCCTCGAACGGCACTTAAGCTGTTCCAATCCCTTAATTGATGACTTGCGGGTTTATTAACCGGCCCCGGAGTTTCAGCCGCCTGAAAAGAGTTAAGTGAAAACAAATGAAATTTATTTTCTCCGTTTTGCGTTCGAAAGGATGGCAAAAGAGAAATTCTTCGATAGCTATTATGTTCTCTTTCCTTTAACTGATCATCACTGGAATTAAATGGCGTTGAGTGGTTATCAAGATAAGTAAAATTTTCTTTTGCTTGCTCGTACTCAAAGTTAAAATTAACGGAAGAAAAAAATTTTGTTTGCGAGCTTACTCTCAAAAGACCGAGATTACCCACCTGAGCTAACACTTTTCCGCTTTCGCCCCAGTTCCGTAAATGTAAGTCGATAGCTCCCCCCAAACTATTTGCAAGGAATGAAGCAGGAACCGCTTCTGAGTAGATATCTACTGCATGTGGAGCTAGTTTTGGAATCAAAGCAAGATTATCCGATTGAAACACTGGCTCAGTGAGCGGGATCCCTTCCAGAAAAACTAAAGTCTGAGCGGAGTCCATTCCTCTTAATGAAAAAGTAGGCGGAGCAGAACCCGTCAAAGACGGCATCGGCTGAACAGAGGGAGTCGTTCCCAAAACCTGAGAGAGGGATAAAGAAGTCTGTTCCCCCATTGAAATACGCTCGCCCAAGGAGTCGGTAGTCTCGGCACCCAGGGACTCATCCGGGGCATGCTTGTCTTTTATGGTGAGTTCCGGAAGTTCAATGACATCGGCATGAGGGGTCCCAATCGAGAGGCAGGCTGAAAAAATTAATATTTTTAGATATTTACACATCGACAGAACCAGTCTTCACGGCTTACTAACCTCTTACGCCAAGCAAATCCTCCTTTCAATAAATTTTCTAGATACTCCAGGGCATTTTGGGTTATCTTCCCGCCATCGAGGACCCTATGGAAAACGTACAAATCAGTCTGGAATTTACCCCCAATCCGAACACTCTGAAGTTCGTGGTATCCACCCGTTTCATGGAAAGAGGAGCAGCCAATTTTCTCTCGATCAACGAGGCACAGGGAAAATCTCCTCTAGCAGAATCCCTTTTCAAAGTTCCAGGTGTATCTGCAGTCATGATTGGCCCAAATTTCATCACGATTACAAAAGCTGTGGATGGTGATTGGGATGTCGTCGCAGAACAGGTTCCTCAGACCATTGAAAAACATCTGCAGTCCTCTTCACCTGTATTTTCTCCTGACTTTAATCCAGCAGGACCGTCTACGATTTCTTCCAACCCGGAAGATCAAGAAATAGAGAAAAAAATTCGTGAAATTTTAGATAATGAAATTAGGCCAGCGGTAGCAATGGATGGTGGCGATATCACTTTTGGTAAATATGAAAACGGTGTTGTTTACTTAAGTCTTCAAGGAGCTTGTAGCTCTTGTCCTAGCAGCACAGCCACTTTAAAAATTGGAGTCGAGACTCGAATCAAAGAGCTCATCCCGGAAGTTAAAGAGGTTGTTCAGTACTCGTAACAAAACGACCGAACACGAAGAGACAGATCAAGAAAACTAAAACTGCTGCGGCTTCCCCGATCGGAAGCTTAGTTTCAGTTCGATGAACTGAGGCACAGCCCAAAGCCCCTCCAAGAACATTTCTTGGATAAAGTTGGGAGATCCCATCCTGGTCATCCTGAGTCACCAAAAGGAAATCTTTGTTTAACTGAAAATACATTAGGGAATCCGCATCTCCACTATGTCCCAAACCTAAAACATGGCCAATTTCATGTCCGATGATGAGCTCCACTTCTCCCGGAGCCAGTTGGGAGAGCTCTGCAAGAGCCCCCGGTTGAGCATTCAAGACTAGACCAGAGTAGGTAACATAGCCTTCACCGTTTTCATCGAAGTAAGGCACAAATCCCAAAATCGCATTCGCATCAACGCTCCCATAATCACTGAGTTGTTGTGAGCAGAGAATTAAGGGAACTTGAGTGGCTGTCTTCGCTCGAAATTGTACATCTCCATCGGTAGCAACCACAGATGAACGGACAATTTCTAAATCAGTATTTGGAATACCGTTCCACGCTCGGATCGCATTGTCGATCCGCTGGTAGAGTTCGCTTTCCGGAATCGTGCAATGGGTTGGATTGACATAAAAAGTAAGCTTCTTTTGCTTCCAGCCAAAGGTATTTGAACCCATGTGAGTCCAAGCATGGCCAAGGCCCGATATAAAAAGGAGGCTAAGAAAGATAACTCTTTTCATAAGTCGATGACCACTTTCCCAAGCCCACGAACTCTTCGTTTGCTAGAGTTTAAGTATTCTGAAAGCAAAACCCCGATTTGCAGCCCTACTCTTTTACTAAACTTCCATTCGAGATTGATGTTTGCAGTGGGTAAAATAACTTGAGTCCACCGGGATGGCGTGTAGTAAGTGCTCGTCCCAGTTCCATTTCCAAGTGAAATCGCTTCGCCTTTGGAGCAAAACATTTCCCATAGGAGCCCATTTCCTAGCCCCAACGAAAGGGTTTTAGACATTTGAAAATCAATGCTGAGTCCAAAGTGCGAGGTAAATGTAAGCGTAGTTCCATCGAATCCTTTCCTCCAGGGGAGCAAGACAAAAGATTCAGGACGCAACGCAAACCGATTAGAGAGTTTTAAAGCCTTACTCACGCCCAGCAATCCTTGAGTCTCACTCACTTTCGAAGCAAAGCCGGGGGGCGCAGTAATTCTCTCCTCCAAATTACTTACGGTAGCCCCTAGGTGCAGCTTCCAACCAGCAGCAAAGAGAGAGGGCGCGCTAAAAATGCCGAGAAAGGCTCCGAGTAAGTAGGAAATTTTTTTCATGATTGGGTGGAAGTTCTATTTTAGCGGTTCAGAAGAACAAAATCCCGAATCTCTAAAGACCGAATGCGTCACTCAATTAAGAGAACTTTTGTTATAATGAAAATAATTCCATTACTTAGGAACCTTACCGGAGATAAAAATGGGACTCTTCAAGATGAATGGTTGGCTTATCACATTAGTGGTGTGTGGATTTCTTACAGCCGGAACTGTGGCCCGTGCAGAAGAGGACTACACAGAAGACGAAACGACCGAAGAGTCCCTCTCAGATGAAGAAGAAGCGCCCCGGATTTTGAAACCTGTACCAAAAAAATCCAAACCCAAACCTAAACCAAGAAAATATTTTTCAGACGATACCCCGAGAATAGACGCGGGAATTTTTCACGTAGCGTTTGCCCTTGGGGGAAACGTTTATATTGAACCAAAACTAAATTCTACGACAGGTGATTTTGCTGACGATTACTTCAAGGATTTCGGCTACCAAGGGGGAGTTTATTTTGATTATGACTACTCTCGAATGACCGAGAATATCCCTTTAGCGCTTCGAGGCTTCGTCGGATACAAATACGCTCTCAATTCCACCCATATTTTTGCTGTTGAGGGAATGATTCGCCGGATGTTTCAGGTGTCTCAGAACACAGACTTTGGGTTGGGAGTGGGGCTTAGCTTAGCAACCTGGTTTAGAAGTCAAACCATAAACGAGGGTGGTGAAACTTCCCAAATTGACCAAACAGTTCTTCTTCCGACCTTTATTCTAGGAGCCGGTTTCGACTTTAATCCCTTCATGGTCGACTTGAAGTGGATGATCCATCGGTTCGGGGTCGGCGAAACTGTCATGGGTGCTGAGTTCTATTTTGGGGTTCGCCTCTAATTCTGCTATAAGAGCTGGATGCCACAGCTCTCGCTGACTGTAAGAGTTCTCTTATCACTTCTCTTGCTCTGGGTCCCCCTCCAGAGTTTTGATCAATGGCTCTATGACCACTTGTTTCGCCTACGCCCCAAAGCAGCTCCTGATTCCCAATATGTTTTACTTCGAGTGTCGGATGGTAAGCTGAACCAGTTGGGTGTCGCTGATGAGCACACCGCAAACGAAATCTCTCTTCCCCCAGAGAGCGGCAACTACTCCGTTTGGCACCAAAGATTTTACGAACGCTTAATTAAAAAGTTAAACACTTCAGGCGCGCGCCTCATAGTCTTCACGGGTTTTTTCGATTGGGTTTCTCCAAACGCCCTCCCCCCGCAATCAAAAACACCCCTGATTTTTTCTTCTATGATTGATGATGAGGGAAAACTCGTGCCTCCCCCACCCCGATTGAGTCCTCTGGCAAATTATGGTTTCAATAATCTTTTTGTAGACCCTGACAATGTCTTTAGAAAAAACCCTTTGATTTTTTCTTCGGGAAAATCCCTAGCTCTCAAGGTTCACGAAGTTATTGAACAAGCGGCGCCTAAGGGGGATTTGATCGAACCCATCCATGTGTTTTTTCAAGGCCGGGCGGGCTCTTTTTCCAGTTTCGATGCTTGGGAAATCCTGGAGGGAGCCCCTGACAACAGCGTTTTAAAAGATAAAATAGTTTTGATCGGAAGAGAGGGCAGCCCCTCTCATGATCTTGAAACTCCCATGGGGAGAATGTCCAGACTAGAAATCCAAGCAAACATTATCGATACTTTTCTCTCGGGTAACCAAATTGGGTTTCTCCCTTCCCTTATCAACCGACTTTTAGCCTTTGTGTGTGTTGGGCTTTCGATTGTCACAATTCTTTTTTTCCCGCTCTCAGTTGCTTGGGGGTTACTCATCGCTCTGGCCTTGGGGCTGACCGGTTCAGCTTTTGTAGCCCTTATTTGGTTTAAGACTTGGATTAGTTTAGCAAGTCCTCTTTTTTGTATTTTGGGAACTCACCTTATTCTCGTTGGTTTCAAAATCGGGCGACAGGAAGAGAAGCAATGGCGGATTCAAGAAGAGTCAAAATACCTACGGGAAATGGATCAATTCAAAAACAACTTTGTCTCATTGTTTAGTCACGATCTCAAAACACCCATCGCCAAAATCAAAGCAATTGTAGATCGTCTAAGAAAAGAAAATCCAGATTTGAAGTCGAGCCTTGAAGAGGGTCTAGTGGGAATTGAAAAAGCCAATGGCGAGTTGGCTCGTCTCATTTCGGATATTCTGCGAGTCACAAAAATGGAATCCATGCCAATTGAGCCAGCAAAAGAGGTTGTTGATATCAATCGCCTTGTGGAAAGTGCCGTTCAAAGACTAAAGTTTCTCTTCGATGAAAAAGCTATTTCAATTGTGCAAAACCTAGAGCCCCTTTTTTCAATGGAAGGAGACCCTCAACTGCTTCTCGAAGTCATCACCAACCTTCTCGAGAATGCTGTCAAATATAGTCCCCCTAACTCTCAAGTAATTATTCAAACTCAGGAATCTGACAGCAAAATAAGCGTTCATGTTTTTGACGAAGGCCCAGGAATACCAAAAGAGGAACTTCCACGTGTAACCAGTAAGTTTTATCGAGGAAAAGCAGCCAATGAGAAAACTCGGGGCTCAGGACTTGGTTTATATTTAGCAAAATATTTTGTGGAGCTCCATGGAGGAACTCTCGATATTCAAAGTGAATTGGGCATCGGCACTCACGTCAGCTTCACTTTGCCAATTCGTTAAGTGTTTGTTTTTGCTTGGTTTTACCGCCTTGAGGTCACCTTGCCACTTGTGGTTGTGCCCAACTTCTGATAACACCGTCTCAGTTTTATCCCCGTTTTCCAAGAGGCAAAAGACCATGTACTCCATTCTGGTCGTCGATGACGAGCATGATTTACGTAAGCACATTGTCACTCTTCTTTCCTCTCGGGGATATCAAGTAGATGAAGCTGCCGATGGAATGGAAGCGGCGGAAAAGCTAGCACAAAAGCAATATCCCTTAGTTCTCTGTGATGTTCGTATGCCCCGGATGAATGGAATTGAACTTCTACGCCACGTTCAAATCAAGGAATACTCTTCCACGGTCGCTCTGATTACAGCTCATGGGAATATTCGCGAAGCGATTGATGCGATCCGAGAAGGAGCATTTGATTACATTGAAAAGCCTATCAACGAGTCCATTCTGATAGAGCTCGTTCAAAAAGCCGAGCGCGCCTATCACATGATTTTCAATATGGCCTATTCGGCTCCCGTCTTAAACCCCGGAAGCCCGACAGAAGCCATTGGTAAAAGCCGAAGCATGAAATCCATTTTTCAAATGGTAGAACGACTGGGAAGAGTGGATACCTCAGTGTTGATACGCGGGGAGAATGGTACAGGCAAAGAGCTAGTCGCTCGCGCTATTCATTTCAATGGCTCTCGAAAGAACGGACCATTCGTAGCCGTCAATTGTGCAGCGATTACCGATACTCTGATTGAAAGTGAACTTTTTGGGCATGAAAAAGGCGCTTTCACGGGGGCGGACCAAAGAAGGATTGGTAAATTTCAATTTGCTTCGGGGGGAACCCTTTTCTTAGATGAAATTGGAGAAACCACTGCTGCTCTTCAAGTAAAATTATTACGCGTTCTTCAAGACCAGTGCTTCACTCCAGTGGGATCAAATCGAGAAGTTAAAACAGATGTCAGAGTAATAGCGGCCACAAACCGAGATCTCGAGTCGGCGATTAAGCAGGGCCGGTTTAGAGAAGACCTATTTTATCGCCTTAATGTCATGCCCATTTTTCTTCCCCCTCTGCGAAATCGCCAGGAGGATATTGCACCTCTCGTTCACCATTTTATCGAGAAATTTAACCTTAGACATTCAAAGCACATAGATGCCATCAGCCCCGAAGCTTTAAGTGCTCTGGAACAATTCAATTGGCCTGGAAACATCCGCGAGCTTGAAAACGCAATTGAACATGCGTTTATTTTAGAAACCAGCAATCAAATCACTTTTTTCAGTTTGCCAGATTATTTACGAAAGGCCTCAAAGAGAAAGCCCAGTATCACTCGCAGTGATTCGGCTGCTTCTTTTGAGTTTATGGATTGGGAAAAACGCAAGGAAGACTTTGAACGCGAATTTATCATTCAAGCTCTTAAACGCTTTCAGGGCCGCATTAATATGACTGCGGATCAATCCAACATCCCCAAAAACACACTGTTGAGAAAAATAAAAAAATATCAGATTAAACCCTCTGACTATGGAGCGAAGGAGCTCAGCTTTGAGTGACCAACATTCCCAATTAACTTACGGTAGTTATTTAAAAGTAGACCAGCTCTTGTCACTTCAAGAGCCCCAATCAAACCCTGTAGCGGCCGATGAATTACTTTTTATTATCATACACCAGTCTTACGAGCTCTGGTTCCGTTTAGTAATCACCGAGCTGGATAGAGTCATTACTTTAATAGAACGTGAAGATCTCATTCCGGCATTTCATCTTCTTGAAAGAGTATCGTTAGTTTTTAAATCCCTAATACAACAAATTGATATCTTAGAAACGATGACTCCCGTCGCTTTCAATCAGTTTCGGGCAAAACTCAACCCTGCCAGTGGTTTCCAAAGTTGGCAATTTAGAGAATTAGAACTTTTGGCAGGTGGCACCCCACAAGACTACTCCCGTTTTGCGTCTCTTGAGCCTGAATGGTTTCACAAATTAAAGGAGCGAGGTAATAAACCCAATTTGCGAACAACTTTTGTTAAGTTGCTTCAAAAGAGAACACTTCTAACTCAGTCTTTTTCGCACGAGGATTTTCAAAAAGCTTTGCTCTCAATTTATAACAAACCTATCCAGGACGAACTCCAAACCCTTTGCGAGTTTTTAATTAATTTCGATGAGCAGATCCTCTTATGGCGTTTCAGACATGTTCAAATGGTTGAACGCATGATTGGCATGAAACATGGAACGGGTGGGTCGCTCGGAGTTCCGTATTTGGAAACTACACTCAGAAAGAAATTCTTCCCTGAACTCTGGGAAGCTAGAACTCAGATGGGTGTCTTGAGCTAAGAAGAAGAGCTCTCACGGGACTTGCATCTCCCCCTTCAATTCTTAAAGGGAATGCCACAAGCTCATACACTCCCGGCTCTATTTGATCCAAAATAATTCCTTCTAAGACTGCCATTTCTGTTCTCAGGGTGGCTTTATGGCTTGGAAGATCTTTTGATTCAAAAAGATCAATGGAGGGGGTATCGATCCCCATCAATACAACGCCCTGACCAGATAAAGTCTCAATTAATGTTGATGAAAAAGCACAGAAATCGGTATTGAATTTGTTTGGTTCTGGAAATGACTTTGTTTTAAACAACACTCGAGGCGCTACGATCTTTATTCCGCAAAGATCATCAAGGGTGATTTCAGTGTGGGGTGGCTTAGTTACTTCAATGACTTGGCAAGCTCCTTGGTATTTCCACACCTCCACTTGGTCGATTCCAGTTTTTCCCTTTCCAAAATGATTGGGCGCGTCCGCATGAGCCCCCACGTGAAGGGTTGTGGTTATCGAAGAAAGGGTCATGTGATTCCCCTGCTCTGTACTTAAAGCCACACTTCTGGAAAATGCCTGATCTCCCGGCCATACCGCAAGCTTCGAATTGAGACTTGGACTGATATCAATCCATCTCTTCTTTACGGCCTGAAAAGGCTCGTAGAGATATTCAATGCTCTGACCTTCCGGCCTTTTGAAATCGCACTGGAGCCCCATTTTTTCGAGTAGGGGCTTGATTGCCA
>RFNV01000169.1 GCA_009927005.1 Pseudomonadota bacterium | reverse complement strand
GACCTCTACCATGTCAAGGTAGCGCTCTAACCAACTGAGCTACAGACCCAAGAGAATCGGCACTATAAGGGAATTCCCTTTTCTTTTAAAGGATTTATTAAAGAAAACCACGAATTTCCGTTCCTATCCAAGCTGGCGAGAAACCACTTGAAACTCTTCATCTTTTCCCGATAATAGAGGCTCAACATTTTAAAGGAGTACTCGATGGGCTCAGAATTAATCTCTCACTTAAACGACTCAAACTTCACTGAAGTTGTGGAAAAAAGCACAGCGCCCGTTCTTGTCGATTTTTGGGCTGAGTGGTGCATGCCCTGTCGAGCGCTTGCTCCTGTCATCGACGAACTGGCAAATGAGTTCAAAGGAAAGGTTCAGTTTGCAAAATTGAACGTAGATGAATCTCGAGAAATTCCTGCAAAGTTTGGAATTCGTGGCATTCCTACTTTGATCCTTTTTCAAAATGGAAAAAAAGTAACTGAGCTGGTGGGTAATCAACCTAAAGAAAAAATCCGATCGTTACTTACTTCTCTGGATACTTGACCGGCTGTTCGGAAGAGAGATACGGGGCCCAAACTTCCTGCTCTTCTTTTGCGCGCAGACTTCTTAAAATTCCTGGTAACCAGTGCGGGCGGCGTGGTTGTTTAAAAAGAATAAACCCCACTTCTTCCACACTGCGATGCCCTTTCCTCTGATTGCATCGAATACAAGCTGTTACGATATTATCCCATGTTTTTTTGCCGCCATGGACGACAGGATGAACATGGTCCAAAGTCAGTTCTTTTTCTGAAAAGCAAACATAACAATATTGACAGCGATAGTCGTCTCGGGCGTACACGTTGGCTCTTGAGAATCGGATGACAGGTGCATGCTTTTTTAAATTAACCCAACGGCGCATTCTAATAACGGCGGGAACTTTATACTCTTCGGAGACTGTGTGAATTTTTGCCCCGTACTCTTCTAAAATTTCAACTTTACCTTGGAAGATCAAAGAAAAAGCGCGCTGCCAACTGACTACCCTGAGGGGCTCGAAGCCTGCATTTAACAGAAGAGTTTTTTGCATAGGTCGAGTACTGCTAACAGTTTAAGGGGTTGCTTATTTGTTTTGCAATCCCGTTCTGCGAAAGACTTCATCGCCCAGCATAAAAGTTTGATATTCGAGCGGTGGTAGACTCGCCAAATCTCTTCCATCCACTTCACGAGCTAAGGAGGATGTTTCTCCTACATAGTCCACACGAAGCTCGCCAATTTTCACTCTCAACACGTGCCAGGGAGCTCCTGATTGTCCATTAATCACGGGGATTTGCCTATAAACTTCCAAGCTTTCTCCTGCTTGAAGTCCATCTCTCTCTCCCAGATCGATAAAGTACTCCTTGGGAGGAAGTGGATCTGCATCGGTCATTCGGATTTTTCGTTGAACTTGAATAATACTGCCAGAGCCTCTAGCACCCGATGCAAAGGGAGACTGAATCAAAACGAATAATAAAATGAGTAAAAAGGTTCTCACAAAGAGCTTTTCGGCTAATTATGAAAAAATCTTCACAGTCTTCTATTTTCGCAAAGCCTTTTCCTTCTGCAGGGCGTTGTACACTTCTGATGCTGAAAGCTGGGACTTTTCAGCAACTTTTTTTGCCCACTCCTTGTCAGAGAGCAAGCGATCATGAATTTCATTTTGCCATTCGGCTTTCGTTTCAATTTTTCCCGGATGGAGAAGGACTGTGAACTCACCTCTCTCTTGGACGCTTTCCACATTTAATGAATCCAAGGCTACCAGAGAAAACTCCTCAAATTGTTTCGTCATTTCTCTCCCCAGAAATACTCTTCCTTGGGGAAATTCATTTTTTATTTCCTCCAACGATTCACGGATTCTTCGAGGAGATTCAAAAAAACAAACCGGAACGGGCCAATGACGAACGCTATTCCAAAGGCTTTTTCTTTCTTTGGATGAATTCGGTAGGAACCCGACAAAATGAAATGCGGTTTCCGAAAATCCAGAAACAGAAATAATTGTCGTGACTGCCGATGGTCCGGGAACGGGAACCACTGAAATATTTTCTTCTCGAGCTGCCTGAACTAAATAGGAACCCGGATCAGAGATAGAGGGCATCCCCCTATCACTTACAAATCCTATCGAGCTTTCTTTTAAAACCCTCAAAGCAAAATCAGTGGCCTCTTTCATGTTATGAGAAGAGTAGGAATGAAGCTTTTTCCCTTCTAAAGAAATTCCCAAAAGATTGAGTAGTTTTGAAACCTCTCGAGTATCCTCAGCAAAAATATGAGGCAAATCCTGTAGATGCTGGCGGGCGCGCAGCGTAATGTCTTCGAGGTTTCCGAGCGGCGTTCCAATCATATATACTTTATTCAGAGTCTTCATTCTCACCACCTAACGAGGAATCCATGATAATCCGAGCCAGACAAGAAGGAAACACAGTCATTTTTAATTTAGAAGGCCATTTGGATTTTGAAACCATCACTCAGTTTGAACACAGCTGTCGGAGACTTCTGGCCAAAGATGCCCAACCAAGAATTGTGGTTAACATGGAAACTCTGCGCTTCGTCGGAAGTAGTGGAATCAGCCAGTTTGTGGAAGTCTTAAAGACCATCAATCATCGAGATTGCAGACCGAAACTCGTTAGCGTTTCCAGTGAGTTTGAAAAGATTTTGAGAGCCCTTGAAACAAAACGAAACCCGTTTGACATCTTTGAAAGTGAAACCCAAGGCCTATTAGCTTTTGATGCTCCCCAAGCTACTCCGGACGAGGCCCCAGCTCCAAAAATGAAAAAGAAGGCGAACGCTTAAGGCTAGCTCCCCTCTTGAATCTCAAACTCTTTGAGCATCACTTGAAACTGACCGGCACTTTTTTTTGATTCGAAAACTTCGACTTGAAGAAACAAGATCCGGTAACTTGCTCGGGCTTGAACCGCCATCAGATTTGCTAACCTTTTAAGCCTTTGTATTTTTGCGTAGGAAATCCACCCGCTCGTTTCGTATGAAGGTGCCTTTCTCCCTCGCACTTCCACTACCCACCGCGCACCCGTTTTCGGGTCGCGTGCAACCAAGTCGATTTCCCCTGAGTTAAACCGAACGTTACGTCCGATTACTTTCCATTTTTTTTCGGTTTCTAAATAACGGGAAGCAACTTCTTCACACAGGCGTCCAAGAAAAACTTTTTCTGTGGATGGGAGAAGGCCCTTTGGCTTGCAAATGTTGACGGTGAAGCACGCTTCCATACCCTTTGTGTCTAGCAAATTCGTAACCAGGGAATTTTTCGTCAAAGTCTGTCATTAACTGATCTCGAAACACTTTGGCTAAAATAGAGGCTGCTCCAATCGAAACGGAGTGTTTGTCCCCCTGAACAATGGCCTTTTGAGAAATTGCGAGATCGATTTTAGCTCTTCCATCTACCAGGAGATAATCTGGTTTGAGAGTCAGTTTTTCGACCGCTCTTTTCATTGCTAACCGAGCAGCATGATAAATATTAATGTCATCGATTTCCTCGACACTTGCCATTCCAATAGCAAAATCCAAAGCACATTCCTCAATTTTAACTTTCAAGAGTTGCCTTTTTTTGGGCGTGAGGAGTTTAGAGTCCGTAATTCCGTCGGGAATTTGATTGAGGTCTAAGATAACAGCGGCAGCCACAACGGGGCCTGCGAGACATCCCATCCCCACTTCATCTAGGCCAGCAATACACTGATAGCCCTGTCGTTGGGTATCCTGCTCCCACTGAATCGATTGATTGAGCACTGAGGTGCTACTTACTTCTTAGGTTGAGCTTCTTTTGGATTTGCAGAAGTTGCGGTGTCTCCGCCAGTAATTTCTGTACCTTGAGTCATCATGTTTTCATCTGCCTGAGCTGCTGTTGGCTCGACAACCAAATCAGCAAATGTTTCAGATTCTTTTAATCGGGCTTTTTTACCTTTTAAGCTTCTCAGGTAATAAAGTCGTGAACGTCGAACATCGCTTGAGGTTTCCACTTCAATGCTATCGACGACAGGTGAATGGATCGGGAAAATCTTTTCAACACCAACGCCTTCAGAAATTTTTCTGACAGTAAACATAGCCCCAGGTCCACGTCCTGACTTGGGTTGTTTTGCGATAACCACGCCTCTAAAGGCTTGTAGCCGCTCTTTATCGCCTTCTTTTAGTCGAATATTTACGACCACTCGGTCTCCAACTTGAAAGTTGGGGCGTTTCTTTTCTTGAGAACGGTTAACAGCATCAATAATATGGTTCTGCACAGGTAATCTCCTAGGCGGCCGACTGTAGAAAAAACACCGGCCAAGGTCAAGAAAAAATCCACAGGGCCTTTCTTCTTAACTCCTTAAAATCC
Source organism: Pseudomonadota bacterium (assembly GCA_009927005.1). GTDB lineage: Bacteria > Bdellovibrionota > FAC87 > UBA2466 > UBA2466 > RFNO01. Next base: position 6,930 of record RFNV01000169.1, on the reverse strand, counting down.
CACGGCCTTTCAGCTTTGACAGAAGATAGGAGTCCCTCTAAACTTCGGGCTCTAAAGATAAGGAAAAACAGTGCAATCCTCAAAGCTTCGAGTCCGAATTTCCCACAAAGATGTCCACTATGGGGGACAACTTGTTTGCGGTAGTAAAGTATTGGAATTCTTTGGAGATGTAGCCACTGAGCTGCTCATAAAACAGGATGGTGATGAGGGGTTATTTCGAGCCTACGATAAGGTCGAGTTTTTAGCTCCCGTCCGAGCTGGAGATTACCTGGAAATCGAAGGAAAAATCACTCAAGTGGGAAACACTTCTCGAAAAATGGAATTTACTGCCAAAAAAGTAATTGAAGCCGCTCCCCAAATCAGTCCCAGCGCAGCTGATGTCCTTAAGGAGCCCGTCCTCGTAGCCACGGCTTCTGGCACCTGCGTTGTTCCCAAGGAACTTCAGCGTAAAAAGACATGAGCCTTACCTATCAAGAAGCCGGTGTCGATACAAACAAAGCAGAGAGGGTTTTGAGTCGTTTTGGGAGCTTTCTTAAAGACCGCCCCAAGAATCCTCATCTATTGAGTGGTATTGGCCCTTTTGCTTCATGTTTTTCATTGAAAGAAATTTTAAGGGATTATGACGATCCCCTTTTAGTTACTGCTTGCGATGGCATTGGTACCAAACTGAAACTCGCTCTAGACTGGGGAGACATTTCCCGATTGGGGGAAGACTTGGTCGCCATGAACGTGAATGATCTCCTTTGTGTAGGAGCAACTCCTCTCGTATTTTTAGATTACTTTGCTTGTGGCTCGCTAGTGGAAGATCAGCTTCTGACTCTTCTTAAGAGCATTCAAGTAGGGTGTGAGTTGGCTGGGTGTTCTTTAGCTGGAGGAGAAACTGCTGAAATGCCGGGTCTGTATCAAGAGAAAGATTTTGACTTAGGCGGATTCTCCGTTGGACTGGTGGATCGAGCAAAAGTTTTAGGAGGAGAAAGAGTTCGTCCTGGCGACGTGTTAATCGCTCTTTCTTCGTCAGGCCTTCACTCTAATGGCTACTCTTTAGTAAGAAAGCTCATTGATAAAACTCAGATCACCCCCGATGGTTTAACTCCCTTTGGAACCGGAACTTGGCGTGAAACATTATTAAAGCCGACTTTGATTTACGTTTCTGCTTTGAAGCCCTTATTGCCTCGTTTATCGGGGTTAGCGCATCTGACGGGAGAAGGGCTTTTGGGAAATTTACCCAGGGTTCTTCCTTCGGGAACAAAAGCCGTTGTACGCTCAAAAGATTGGAAACTGCCTCCTCTTTTTGATTGGATTCAAAAAGAAGCAAATCTTCCTATTCGGGAAATGTTAAATACATTTAATTGCGGAGTTGGGATGATGGCTGTCGCAAATCCCTCCCAGTCCGATAGCATTTTAAAACACTTGGAGAATACCGGGATCCAGAGTTGGGTCATAGGTGAAGTGCAAAAGACTTCTGAGTCGGAACCGTTTGTCGATTGGATAAAATAAAATCACAACGCGCAGTCGTACTGGCCTCAGGGAGAGGATCTAATTTTGAAGCGCTCGTCCGCGCCGAAAAAATGGGAGAACTTTTTCCCTTCCAAATAATCGGTCTGATTTCTAATCAATCGGGGGCTGGAGCAAGAGAACTTGCAAAGACTTACGGTATTTCAGACGTCCTTGTAGATTCAACTTCATTTAAAACTCCGCTGGGATTTGATCGTTTTCGTTATGAAAAGAAACTTCTGGAGTGTTTAAATTCTCTCAAACCCGATTGGATTTTTTTAGCAGGCTACATGTTGGTCTTGGGCCCCGAAATCATTCGTTGCTTTCCCAAGCGAATACTCAACATTCATCCTTCTCTCTTACCCAAATACAAGGGGCTGCGAGCTCAAAAACAAGCTCTTGAAGCAGGAGATAAAATCACGGGATGTTCAGTTCATTATGTCACGGAGGAATTAGATGGTGGGCCTATCATCCTTCAAAAGAGCTTAGCGATATTGCCCTCAGATACGGAAGAAACCTTAAGTGAAAGACTCTTGCCATTGGAACACCAAACTTACCGAGAAGCGCTTCAGTTAATCGCTAAGGAACTTACTTGAACTTATTTAAACTGACTGGCCACCTGGAAAACCACGTACAAAAGCAATAACTTAGACAGAATCGTTAAAGCAACACGTGATTTATTTGGCCTTGGAAATCGCTCGTACAGATTCAGGCGAGTAGCGGGTCCTTCCACTCCTTTTCCGCCATAAATCAGCCGAAGATGCGGCTTAGATTGAAGTCCGTTCATGCCCTAGAACTAACACGCTGAGTACTTCTTATCAAGGCTTCCCCTTGGGTGGTGATTTCACCCGTCTGATTTTCAATGGAAAGAGACAGATGGAGGATGTCGCCTTCTACTTTTTTTATTCGACCCTTGGTCGTGAGAATATCTCCAGGAAAAGTAACTTTACGGAAACGAGAAGAAAATTTTTCCACAGTATAATCAGCCCCTGGAAAACTCGCGCGAATGGCTTCGGCTAAAAAAGCCATGGATAGCATCCCATGAGCTATCACCGAGGGATACCCGGCCGCCTTCGCAAATTCAGGATCAAGATGAATGGGATTTGGATCGAGAGCAGCTGCTCCATATAACTTGAGAAGATCTGCAGTCAGCGGTCCCTTTTTTATTTCTTTGATGGTTTGTCCTTCGATCCAACTCATGGAGAATCTCCTTGTTTCAAACGAATCACCATCTGAGCCTCCGAGGTGATTTTCAGCTCTCCCCCAGATTTGACCAGCGTTTCGAGAACCACAAATTGCATTCCCCGTTTCTCCCGATTTTCCTTAATTCGTGTAGTAATTTCTGGAACATCCCCTACTTTCAAAGGGGCATGGTAAACGTAAGACTGATCGGTATGCAGAAGCTGCTGGATATCCACTTTTAAGTCGGTTAGCAGTGCAAATTCTAACTCTCGAAAGCGGGTTGCAAAAGTCAGTGGGAACTCGGGAGCTTCGGTTAAAGTAGCTTTTCTGAAAAGCTCCACTTCTTTCTCAGTTATCGCATTTAAAGTGATGGTTTTTTCCATGTTGTGTTTTTCTTTATTTGAGCTAGTCTGCCCCACATCCTAAGTCATAGGAAAGGATTTCTGCAAGGTTGTTGTAAATGAGTACGTCAGTTCTAATTTTGTATGCCTTTTGCATTTTTATTACAGCATTTTTAGGGGGCTTGGTCCCTCTCTTAATCCCTACGAAAAATGATAATCACCTGAAGCTATTTGTGAGTTTAGGTGCGGGTTTACTGCTGGGAATGTCGTTCTTGCATATGTTACCTGAGGCCAGCCACTTACTTCCAAACGCCTTTGGTCTCTGGTTTCTCATTGGCTTTGTGATCCTATTGATTCTGGAACGTTTCATCATGATCCATGCTTGCGAGGAGCACGGGTGCCATTACCACACCGTAGGCATGGCGGCTTTTATGGGACTTGCCATTCATGGAGTCATTGAGGGACTAGCGTTAGGCTCGAGTCTTGTTTTGCCTCCCTTAGCTCTCCTAGTACTCGTTGCCATTCTGGCGCACAAAGCCCCTTCGGGATTTGCGCTGACTTCAATCCTCAGATTGGCTGGGAAATCCAAAGGGCAAATACTCTTATTTTCATTGGGAGTTGCGCTCTCTGGTCCACTGGGGCTTCTTCTCGCCTATTTTTTCCTGCAAAGCCAAGAATACCAGCCAGCTGCTGGCTGTTTGCTGGCGCTTTCCGCAGGAACGTTTGTCTATATCGGAGCTTGTGATTTGCTTCCCGAACTCCACCGTGCAAGTGGTGAGAAATTCAAAAGGCTTGCGGTATTTATCTTAGGTCTCTTGATTAGCTACGGCAGTGGCGCTCTCTTGGAACATCACCACTAACTCTATTCTTGTGCAGAAGGCATTCGTTCATCAGCGAGTGATGCAATTTTCTTTTGAACTTTTCGGGCCATTTCCTTGTCTTTGCTCGAAGCTAGCTCTGCAGCTTTCTTGTAGAACTCTTTTGCTTTTGCGTATTCCTTCTGCTTCTCATAGACATCGCCCAAATGCTCGACGATGATTGCTTCATCTGGCTGAAGAGCGGCAGCTTGTTCGAGTGCCTCTTGGCTCTCCTTGAGCTTTCCTTTCTTGAAAAGGATCCAGCCCAAAGAATCGACAATAAACCCATCGTTTGGCTTTAAACTCATTGCTTTTCGGACCAGGGTCTCTGCTTCGTCTAAGTTCTCACCCATCTCGGCATAGAGGTAACCCACGAAATTGAGTGCGTGAACATTGTTGGGATTCAAGGCGATGAGCTGCTTCATGGTTGCAACCGCCCCAGATTTATCACCGAGTTTATCTTGCAAACCACCTTTGAAATAAGTCAGCTTTTCGCTCTTGGGAAAAAGACTTAGAGCTTTTTCGATAACTCCTAAAGACTTTGAATATTCTTTTTTGGCTTCGAAAAAGGTAGCTTGCATATCATAGTACTCTTCCTCTTTTGGATTCTTCTCAATGAGGCTCTTGCTGAAGCGTAAACCTTCGTCATACTTCTTTTGTTCTTTCAAAATAAAGCCAATATGCAGAGACGCTTCTTTATAGAGATTTGAGTCTTTTTTTACTTTCTTAAATTCTTTGAGGGCTTCATTGTACTGTTTGGATTCTTCAAGCACCCACGCAAGGTAGAAACGGACATTATCTGCGCTTGGTTCTTCTTTGAGAATAGCTTCAAAAGACTTCTTTGCACCCGCCAAGTCTTTCTTCTCAAAATAGATCAAGCCAATTTTTACCCTTGCCGTGTAGTCGTCCGGCTCAACTTTTTCATACTCTAAGAGCTCTTGAAGCGCTTTTTCGTTCTGACCTGATTGCAGATAGAGCTGAGCGAGTCTCTTTTTATACGGACCGCTCCCCTGAATTCGACCATACACTTTTATAGCCTGTTCAGTATCATTTAGTTTTTCGTAGATAAGTCCTAGAGCAGTTCCAGCTTCAACAAAACTTGGTTTTAGAGAAAGCGCCTTATCCAAATCGGACTTTGCCTTCTCGACATTTTCTTGCTCGATGTACATTCTGGCTCGATAAAAGAGAGCCATCACATTTTCTGGATTGGCCTCAAGAAGTTTGCTGAGGGTCTCAATCCCTTCCAGAACCTGCCCGCGCTCCGCATCCAAAATGCCAATGAGGAGAGGGGCTTTTGAGTTTGAAGGATCAAGTTCAGAGATTTTCTTGTACTGCTCTTTTGCTTCATCGTACTTTTTAAGAGAAGCATAGATTCCTGCTAAAGTACTAAGGTAATCAGTGTTGCTCGGCTCAAGCTCGACTGCTTTTTTCCCAAACTCTTCGGCTTTTTCAGGCTGATTCACTCGTAGGTAAGCTTCGGCCAGTTGAGAATTTACAACAGGACTTTTCGGATCGGATTTTCGTGCTTGCTCCAGATAAGGCAGCGCTGCTTCAAAGTCTCCTTTTAGGATCAGTTCTTTTCCGCGAATATACGCCATCCCTCCGTCATCTTGTCCAAACTCACTTTCACTGGACGCTGGCTCCGCTCCAAAGGTGCAGGCGCACACAAACAGAACCAGAAGGGTTGAAACCAAGGGACTACGCTTTTTTAAACTTAGAGTTTTCACGTAGAGCTTTTCGGAAGGGTCTAAAAAAACCATGATGGAACTAATGTGGTGGATTTTTCACAATCAACGTCGAGCTAAGCCTTTGAATTCACAAGAACTCGACCTCCTTAATTCCTTCACAATCTGTCGTTAAACTAAACAGATAAGTACTCATGGCAGAGTAGACCGTTTCGTGAAGGGTTTTCATGAGAACTAACCTTGGCAATTACATAAAACAGTCACTTTGCATTTGTGTTTTCCTTACTAATTTTGGCTGCTCCAAGATTTTATCGCCGAGCGGTGGGAACACCCTTTCAGGTGTTGTTCAATTAGCGCGAGTCTCGGGGGCGACGATTTCTGTTTATGAGATGCTCAGCGATGGCAGCAAGGGAAGTCTTCTGGCTTCGACCACGACGGATTCAAATGGCGAGTACACCGTTTCCCTGGGAACTTATTCAGGGAGCGTTATCATTGAATCCGTTGGGGGTACGTACATCGATGAAGCCACAGGCTCCACGAAAACCGCTTCAAGTCTTTCAGCTCTTACCGATGCGAGTGCCGCATCCAATGCCCCCATCACTCCGATGTCGCATCTGGTGAAGGAGCGAACCATTGCACTTCTTGCCACAAACACTCTGTCCGAGGCAAAAACTCAAGCCGTTTCAGAAGTGGCAGGGCTTTTTGGAGTGAGTGCAGAGGACTTATCAGTTACTCCAACCTCCGCGACCGCTCTTTCTTCTCTGAACACGAGAGCTACCCGAGCTGCTCTAGGGCTTGCTGCTTTTTCATACTTGTTAAAAGATTTCCGACACAGCGGCTCTGCTGTTTCCGTGGAAGGGGCGCTAGAAGCTCTTGCGGAAGACCTAAAAGATGATGGAAAAATCAATGGCAGTGTGACGAGCACCGTAGCTAAGAAACTTGCCATGGAATGGAAAACTTCTATGGCAGCAGCAAAGACCGCTGCTGCAGAGAATAGCAATCTCGTCTTTAGTAAACTTTCGAGCGAAATCTTGGCTGAAGTTTCGAGCACAACACTCGACACAGGAAGCGAGCTCGAAGGGCTTCAAGAAGATGGTAGCTTCTACATTAACGGAGTAAATACGGGTCTTACGAATGGAACGGGGCTCTTCCTAGATCAAAACTTTTATAACAACGGAACTGTCATTGGAAGCTACGATGGAGCGGGGACTGTAACAATTACGGGTGTTTTCTCAGGAACCTAGGTAGGCGCTGAAAGCTTCGTATTTGAAGGCGGTTATCTTTCGGGGTCACTTACCGCAGAATACGTTACGTTCAACGGCTCGACTTACAACTCCGGTTATGTGACCGCGACTGAAGTAACTTTCAATG
>RFNV01000147.1 GCA_009927005.1 Pseudomonadota bacterium | reverse complement strand
CACTGTACCGTTATTGGTGAAAGCACCTGTCATACTCAGTATCAACCGGCCATTACCTTGCTGGAAGGGAGCTACCGGACTTAGTCCATAATCATCCGCTGATGCGGTTGTACGGCTATAGGCAGAAGAGGTCAGTGTTCCTCCGGTATTTACTGTTAAATTATTTAGAGAGCTGATAGCCGCATTAGCAATCAAAGTTCCATTCACGGTCACGTTGGTGGCAGTAATCGAATTAGATAGCGTAATATTTCCATTGGAACCCACTGTGAAATTAGTTGCAGTAATGGCTGTTGAAATGGTTCTAGTAATATCAAGTGTAAGAGACGTCGCAGTGAAGCTTGATGTCGTATTAAACGTACTGCCGCTATTTACCGTAATGCTTGAAGCAGTAATTGCAGCATTTATCGTTAAAGTCCCTCCGCTATTTACAACGATATCTCTTAAATTACTGACCGTTGAATTAAATACCACTGTCTGACCACTTCCAATCGTTAAGTCTAAATACCCTTGGTCTGCCACATAGTCAGAATCAAATGTAAATGTCCCTGCCCCAGTAAGAGTAAAGTTAGGTCTTTGTGAACTTCCAAGTGCAGCAATAACTGCCGATGAAGTTACTAATGAACCAGGCGTAGTCGTTGTAGAAGCACCATAAAGAGTAGACGTAATCGTTGAGCTTCCATTAAGAGAAGCAACGACAGAAGAATAAACAGCGTCACTTGAAACTCCAGTCACGGTTCCATTTTGATTGACACTTGAACCGCTTAACTTAAATCGTCCACTTCCCCCGTTTCCAGAGCTAGCCGAGGCGCCAGCCCCTCCTGCTGTAGTAATCGTTCCCGTATTAGAGAGTGTGCCTGTTGCGTTTAAGTAAACTGTTCCACCACTACCGCCACCGCCGTAGGCATAGCCCATGCACGACCACGGCATCCAACAGGTTCTATCGTAACCGCCATTTGCTCCAGCAACGGTTATGGTTCCTGCATTCGTAATACTAGCTGCACTTATCGATATCGCTCCTCCCCCTGCTCCTCCCGCGCCTCCGTACCCGGCTCCTCCTCCCCCGCTTCCCAAATAAAGTGCCGTATGGAAATCACTTGCTCCATAAACACTTCCAGCTGTACTGCTTCCATTGCTGCCCACTGTTCCATAGCTTGCGCCACTGCCGGCAGTGGGTGTCAGGTGTGTGTGTTG
>RFNV01000020.1 GCA_009927005.1 Pseudomonadota bacterium | reverse complement strand
TCTTAATTCTTCATTTTTAGACATAGTACTATTCCATGACATAGTTCTTAAATTCATTGAATTATTGATGAAAGTAGATGGATTTCCTAAAATTTCTGATATCTTTTTATCAACTTCTTCTTTATAAAATTTAGTTCTGGATTCAGATATATTAATTATAAATCCTTCTGACCGCAAACTTACATCAGAAGTATATTTTCCTTTTTTATTAGTGATATCTCTTGTAATTATTAATTTGAAACCATTATGTAAGGATATAGTGATTTCTGAATGACCTTTTTCAGAATATTTATTAATTATTGTATGATCTTCAATATCATTAATTTGACCATATATGGAGTATATTAAAATGTTTTTAATGGATGATTTTCCTGATGCATTATGTCCCGATATATGTGATACTCCTCCAATAAAATCTATAGAATGTTCTTTTGTTCCTCTATAAGATGCTAAACCATACCATTTTAAATTTATGGGTCTCCATTTATTATGTATTTGAATAGAATCATCTATATTACATTTTTTAGATATAGAAATATGTAAATTATATAAATCTTCATGATATAATTTATCTTCCTTTTTTAATATTTCTAAAATAGCTTCATTTTCACTTGGTATAATACAATTATTTGAAATTTCAGGTGATATATTTGTGGTAACAACAATTTGTTCTTTATGTTTTATATCGCAAATACTTCCTTTCCACCCTAATTTTTCTAGATATTCTTTAACTGGTTTTTCAGACATGTATTTTAATTCAGATTTTAGGTCACTGTCAATTCTTATTCTGGCTTTTTCAGGAAATTTTTGCCCTTCAGCCATAAATACATCATATGTTGTAGTGATTCTACCATCAATGAATTTAACAATTATAAATGAATAAGGATTAGGTATCCACACTTTCTGAGGCCCTTCATCGCCATTTACATTCCATAACAAAAATCCGTGACAAATTTTTTCTCCAAAATTTTGTTGTATTAATGACCCAGCATACTGCATATGTTGAGTCATTGATCCAGTAGATTGAATACTATAGCGTATAGGTCCCCATTCATGTATATCACCTAATAATACTTTTGGAAAACCTTCGAAATCAGCAATTCTTCTAGCTCTAGATGTTGTGCTAGAAGAGTTATTAAAAATAGATCCTATATAACCATGATATAAATAAATAGGTGTTGTATTACTTGGTATTATGCAATTACTTTTATTTATAAATTTAGCATCATATAGACTTGAAACTATGAAACTTATATTGTTGACTATGTATATACCACTTTCTTTTAGATAAATAACTCTATTACAATATGTTATAATAGGAGTTATTTGATCTAGTCTTTTTTGATTACCTTCAATCAAATCATGGTTTCCAGGTATAATTATAACATATGTTATTTTAGCAAGTTCTTCTATAAAAAATCTTGCTAGTTGAACTGTTTCAGGTTTCATTTCTAGCCGTTGATTGTCGAAAACATCTCCTGTAATGCAAATTATAGGTCTTCCCTCATTAATTTTTATTTTATTTTTAATAATGTCTAAACAACTATTAAAAATATAATAATATTCTTCATGTCTTTCTAGGACACGAATATGGATATCAGATAAGTGGTATATCCAATGAAAATCTCCCAAATTATCATATAGCACAGATTTTGGAGAAAACATTCAGTAATTATTTTATCAAAGTACATCAAAAATGAAATATATTTTTGACTTGATTTAGGTTTTTGTTTAATAAAATAGTAAAGTAAAATATTTTTGTTATTTTTGTTATTTTTTAATATTTAAAATTTAATAGC
>RFNV01000021.1 GCA_009927005.1 Pseudomonadota bacterium | reverse complement strand
GGAGGTCAACATGCTTCTTGCCAACTAATTATGAACTCTGTATCTGGTACAAATTCTCCCGGCCGGTCAAGGATGAGACTAAGAAATCTTACCATCGAAAAACCTCCCACGCAGTTCCTCTGAGAACGGGTACGCTATCAGCAATGGTCCTGAAGGGTGCAGTTTTCGTACCGATAACCGTCAAGCTTCAGATCGAAAGTCTTGGATTTAGTCACTTGTCTAGCTTTGAAAGAGGCATAAACGCACTCAGAGCAAAGCATTAAGGAGATTCAAATTTTTACTGTTCTGTTTCTTAATTCCAAAATTTACACTCTCTCAAATTTGATAAACTTTCTGACACTTCGTTGCTCCACCTTTGGGAAATCATTGAAGTCACTCCCCTTTTTGGTGTCTCTTTTTTAATCAGTCTTGACTCATCTGACACAAAGGCAAAAAAGATACTAAAAATTCAATTGTTAGACACAACAGCTTTGAAATTCGGTGAATTCTTTAGGCAGGTAGATCCCTCTCTCGACTTACTTAATGAACTCATCTCTCATTTTGTATTATTTCATTTCACTGCCAAGCTGAAATGAAGGCAGAATGAGTTGTTCAGAGGCAAGACACTTGGACATCAAATCATCACCACGGCATTGAAACTGCACAGCTCTCCCTCGCCAACAGAAATCTATTATTTGGAGGAACCATGAAACGTTTGTTAAATATTCCCCTCGTAGTTCTTAGCCTGTTCTTATTCCCGAAGCTTCTATTAGCCGAATCTCAAAGCACAAATTGCCCTACTGGCCCCGTTAAAATTGCTTTAGTGAGCAATGGATACGGAGAAGCAGAAATGGAAGGACTAATCAAAGGAGTTCATTCCTCACACCCCTGCAAACCCATTATTGAAGTCATTCGGATCAATGCTTTTAGTTCCACTACCGACTATTTTTATCCGAATAGATTTAGAAATAAACTGTTAGCAGCGGCAAGACAGATTCAATTAAGGACTGATCTCAAAGCAGTTCTTTTAAATCTGGATATCACTGCTATTTATGCAGCAGCTAGGGAAGTGCAGAACGGTCGCCTTATTTACCTCAATATTTTACAATCAGCTGCAAGGGTTTTACAGCAATCAGGCCATATCCAAGCCGTCTTAATTCCAGCGGGAAACCATGGGAACTACAACGAAAGGACTCAAAAATGGGTCCCTGAAAACATAGCTTATTTTTTCACTTCACTTTCACTCCCCAGCAGAAAGTTTATGGTGGTAGCTGCGGCAACCAACCGAGGGGCACTGGCTGGAGACACTGGTCATCTAAATTGTCGCGTCTTCCCTCAGCAGATGAGATCGGTTTGTGAGAAGACCTTAATGGTTCTAGGAGAAGCAGAACAACTTCCCGGGCTTCGTAATAACCACCATCCAGAGACTTCTCTGGCCGCATCCGTGGTCATGTTGAACCTGGCTCGAGGAAATTTCGATCTCAACCAAATCCAACAGAGAAGGTTCTTTAAATTCAATCCTTAGTAGTCAGTAACGGGCTCAGTCCTAAAATGACGGACCGATAAGCTTTCTCAGAGCTTATCGGTCCTTTCCGTATACTGACCACTCCCGATTTGTCCTGGG
>RFNV01000023.1 GCA_009927005.1 Pseudomonadota bacterium | reverse complement strand
CCGGAAGCCCTCGTCATGGAAGCTGAGTTCACGGAAGCCGAGCCCGAGCCGGTCGAACACTGGACCGAGGAGACGGTGGGCGAATGGGAGGGTGCGTTCGCCCGGTGCAGTACGCTGGAAGCCGTGAACGCCGCTGTGGAAGGGCTCAAGGTCGAAAAGAAGGCGCATCCCGCCATCAGCAGCACCATGAACAAGCGGTTGGGTGATGCCTACAACAAGGCCAAGGCGCGGGTGGAGGCAACGGAATGACCGCCATCTTCGCCGTGGACCCCGGAGGCAAGGGCGCCGGGGTTGATATGTTCGCGTTTTACGATTCGGGTGCCCCGTCTTTCATGGTGCGAGCCGTGTACCCCGGCAAGCCGCTGATTCACGACGCGCAAATGCTGGAGAACGTGACGTGCGATCTGTACGTCATTGAACGGCAGGCGATCCGCATGGGTCGTGACAGCGGCGCCAAGGTCAAGGGCCTGAGCGATCTGTTCCGCACCATTGGCCGATGGGATTTGATCTCCGAACGCCCCGAGTTTACCGCCGAACGCATGGAGCTGGCGTGGGGCGACATCAAGACCGACGTTCAGAAGTTGCTGGCTGTCATACGCTGGCCCGACACGGAACTGGCAACGCGGCTACGGGAGCAGCCGTTCGCGGAGAAAGCCAATGCCAAGGCCAGCGAGATGAAGCTGGCTGGGGCCGAGGCCGTGGTGAAATTGCTACCCGAGATGCAGGTACGCGCATACTTCCTAAATCGGAACGGGCGACTGAATGACGGCCCGTGCGATGCCTTCCTGCTAGGTGTCGGCGCGTGGCTCAAATACAACAACAAACCGCTTGACAATCGCAAGCGAAAACCATAGAGATACAGACACCGAGAGAGTAAGACTATGCCCAACCCCGCAAACTACCCGCCCGGCGCCTATCACGACCATTCTGCCCCGTGGAACCAGCCCGACTACCCCGAGACGTGGGACATGGACGACCGCGAATGGGACGCCCACAACCACGACTGGCAGGTGTTCCTTGAACGTCTGTACGAGCACGGCTTCCCCGACGATTACCCGCCCGACACATCGGCATGGGTAGT
>RFNV01000024.1 GCA_009927005.1 Pseudomonadota bacterium | reverse complement strand
CTTCCCAAAATAAAGAATAGTTAATGTGTTGACTGCCACTGGTCAGCTGAAAACCACCGGCACTGCTAACCGTAATGGCATATCCAGAAGAAGGTGATGTGCTAACCGCATAAACGCATACGTCAATAGATGCACTTACCACTGGATCACCCATATTCCAGGTGCCCAAATTAAAGTTACTGATATTAACGCGATGCTCGACTTTTAAGGAGTTAAGATTCCATCGAAATCGAGCGGTTGACGATTAAGTTTAAGATTGATGTTAACCATAAGGGTGTGGGCAATCAATTTTCGAGTCATGCGTACACCAAGATGCCAACTGTCTCTTGCCCACACTTTATTCATTTTAAACCGCTCAGTTAACTGCCCAATCACTGTTTCAACTAATCGGCGATGGCGGGTAATCCAAGACTGGGTGGCTTTATTAAATTGAGCTTTCATATTTGAACGCATGGTAGTGACGATTGTTTTACCGCTTTGAGAAAAATAATTCTGAAACTCTTTTCCTATAAAGCCTTTATCACCTAGAGTGAGTGAAGGCAGCTTTTCAATTAAATCAAAAATTGCTTCACGTTCATCGATGTTAGCAGGCACCAGGGTTTCTCCCAGGATTATGCCTCTACGGTCAATGCCAATCATGCCTTTAAACCCATAATATTTTTCTTTCTTTGCGGCGCAATACCCATAGCTGGCTTGCTCCGCCAAGTTGAATTTTTTGCAAAAATGCGCTCTTCCAAATTTACATACTGGGATCGGATAGCCATCCACAATTCCATAGAATCTACTGGTAGCTTGAGCTTCTAACTGCAACCTTTTTAATAGTTCTCTTTTTAATCCAAACGTATTACTGCTCTGCTTGTCGAATTGCGATCTTGATCCAATCCGCGGAAACAATCCTTGCCAATGTGTTTTAAAATAGCACCATATTCCTTTTGTGGTATCTATCGATAGGTATTCTCCTATCAGCTCCATACTGATTACTTCGCTGTCCGATAGAGCCGGCTTATATCCGCGCCGCCGAATTTTTTTACCTTTTAATATGTCCTCGATTTTATCATCCACGCAAACATACAATTCAGTGATAAGCTCTTCCAGCTGCATAAGACTCTTCCTTGATCTCGTTTTTCTCGTAAATCAACGTTATCAAAGTCTTATGCAGTTTTACACGAACTGTTAGGTCGTCTTCCTCTCCTTTTTTTCATACATCAAAAGGTGAGCATCGCGTTAACT
>RFNV01000118.1 GCA_009927005.1 Pseudomonadota bacterium | reverse complement strand
CTTCCTACTTTGAAGGCAATATCAAAACCTGTGCTGATAAAGGTATGCGGCTACCGACCGTTTATGAAATGGATGGGGACGCTTCTTGGTGGTCGTGGGGATCCACCGGAGACAGCATTACCCCCACTGGCAGCACGAACGGCGTGCCGCACTATAACGTTGACGGCTATAGTACTTGGACGGCCTCGGCATTCTACCAAATAGAAGACTTGGATGAACATTACTTTTGGGTAAGGTATGACGGCGAATCACCGGCGTTCGACCGCTACTACTCCAGTGATTACAATAACGTCAGGTGTGTCCTTCCTTGAGGGGTTTTGTTTTTCCCCACTAGGTACGGCTTTACTTTTGGTAGCGCGCAAGCGTTAAAGACACCCACCCCAAACTTTTTTTAACCAAAAACGAGATGGCACGTCGGGATATTTCTTGGGCGCGAGTGAAGCGGGTGCTAGAGAAGCCTGAGCAAATTGTGATTGAAAATGGCAGGCTAAAAGCCTACCAATCAAACGTTCGAGCACGGAGGAAAGACTGATGAAAGTAATTTACGACCCCGAAGTAGCCGTGCTGAGAATCATTTTTAAAAAGACAAATGTTTTCGAAAGTGACGAGGATAAACCGGGGGTCATTATTGATTACGATAGAAAAGGAAGTTTAGTGGGCATGGAAATTCTCAATTTAATGCCTCAAAGCGAATAGAAAGTCCCCAAAGTATTGATTAGAGCGTCATCCAATCGGAAAAAAAAACGACTGGTTGGTTAGCCTCCGGTACAGCTTTACTTTTGGCGGTTACTTTGACTCCCCGAACCCGCGCGCATTTCCCCACCCCGCCCAAATACTTCTGCCAGCCGGCCACTTGCTTCGTTCCATACCTACAAACTAAGCTACTGCACCGGACTTTCGGTGTCGCGTTGTGGTATCCTCGTTATTCTTTCATCTGTCTACAACGCAAGATGATCCCGAACTGTGGCGTGCTGGGGGGTGCTGGGGGGCAAAGCTGGTTTCTCTGATTTACGAGGAGCGAGTGGACGATGACGGGCCGTTCTACTGGTTGGTAACTTGGTTTCTGATCCGAAAATCGATGATTAAATCAGGTTTTTAGCCCAGGTTATAATTTCTTTGGCTAAATTATAGGCTTCCTGAATTTCTTCTTGGTCCAATGAAGCTTTTCCTTCCTCATATCGTCGAATGGTTGCGAATTGGGTTAGATCGGCCAAATCCTCTGCGCGCGGAGGCATCTTATCCTCAGGCAATCGATCAATAAGTATCGCAATTTCATGAACCATGGGAACAGCAATTTCAAGCTGACACAAAACCGCTTTGATTGCCTTTTCAATGGACTGCTCAATGTGAAATAAAATATTCTCTTTCCTCTTAAGGGTTGTTCCCATCAGCAGGCGAGCTGTTTCAAGATCTTGAGTTGCGATCGATAGCAGTTC
>RFNV01000318.1 GCA_009927005.1 Pseudomonadota bacterium | reverse complement strand
TATTCTGATAGCGGATAATGCGGACGCAGGCTTTTTTGAGCGCTTTTAATAGCATCTTCGGTTGAGTGAATCACCAAAAAGTCAAAGTCAGATTGATCCGTCATTTTGTTTTCAGCAGCTGAACCAAAAAGAATAACTTTCACGGGCTTAGATTCGGCTAGTAAGGATGTTATCCTAAGTGTCTCATGCCTCACCCAGTTTGGATCCAGATATTTTCTGGTACATCGTAGAACCTGCATCGTCCCTGTAGACTAGCATAAGTAAGCTTCGGTCGAAAAGGGATTAACAAAGCCACTAGGTACGGCTTTACTTTTGGTAGCGCGCAAGCGTTAAAGACACCCACCCACATTCGGATAGTGGAACCCAAGTCGATTAATCCGTTCGACCGACCGGCTATACAAATCACACAAAGAAGGGCAGGGACCACAGGCCGTTTCTTTTTTGAAGCACACTTGTGAAAACTTAAAACACAAAGGCGAAACAGCTCCTAACTCCAAACCCAGTATTTCATCTGAAAGCGCACATTCTTTTTCACACTCGGGCGCCAGTTCACAATGACCAAAGAGACGAATCCAACCACAATAAGCAGTCTTAGAACTGATCGGAATATCATTAGGGCGAGAGTTCTGCGCAAGCACAGTCAGGTCTCGAGTCATCTCCTCCATCGTTCTTCTTGGATGAGACGAATCGACTTTTATAAAAAGCATATTATCTAAGCCAAATTTTTCGAGTGTCCAACCAGGGCTTTGAAAAAGATTCTGTCTCAGCACTTCCGTTTCTGGAATCATTCTGACCAAAACTAAATTAACCTTGTACTTATCTACATACCGTTGAAATAACGGCATCGAAGTGTAAGCCTCAGCATGTTCCAAAAATAACTCTTTTCCGTAAAAATCGGTCCTGGAGTCAATCACGGGAAGCACATCGGGATACAGGTAATATAAGATAAAAGCTCCATCATGATAGTGATTCATCATGACCCCTTTAATCCGATTGGCCTTAATATGCTGGATAATATCTGTCGGTACTACACCAAAGCTAAACCCAGCTCCTGGGGGATTGGCTGCAGTCAAAGTCATCGGGTATCCCACCCAAAAGAAAAGAGCCGCTAGGGGAGCCATCACGAAACAAGCAGTCTTTGGTTTAAACCCCTTTGGGTAAAGAGCATAAGAACGTTTCAAAACATCTGGAAAACTTAATAGCGCAGAGAGCGTGATATAGCGAACCCCTGTGAATGGAAAAACCGTCGCTAAAACAAGTGTGTAAAGTTCCACTTGGGAAACCCGGTTAAAAGTCTTAGCGAGTGAAATCCAAGCCCAAATCATCCAGATTAACCAAGCGTAGAACCAAATCCCTTTTTCAACTCGAGTAACGCTATACCATTCTCGAATGTATTCCTTCATGTAACTATCAAGGAAAAATACGGAAAAGGATTTTTTAAGAAGCTCAAAATGAAAAGGATTTAAAAGAGAGCTTGCTAAAAGAAGAACAGAGCAGAGAAAAAGACTCAGGATGTCTTTGGAAGCATAAGTTGTAAGAAAATCCCCAGGCAAAAAGGGCAATCTTTTAGAAAGAGTCAGTCCGCACGCAAAAAGAAAAACAAGAACCGGCCCTAAAAGATAAGATCCGTGCAGATTTGCCCAAAGAATTTGAACTGGAATTAAAGCTACTAGCCATTCCCAGCTCGGATTTTCCTTCCAGAAATTTAAAATCACCAAGAGATAGGACATACAAATAATTTCAAAAATCTGAGGTCGCACAGGGGCTCTAAAGGCTACGAGAAAAGCTGCGCCCAACATCAAGTACAGCGTGAGTTTTCCTTTTAAGTAGGGTTTCACCAAAAAGACAAATAATCCCCAACAACAACTCACGATCAAAGACAGTTTTAAGAAGCTTAATAACCTTCCGGAAGGGCTTGAGAATGCATAAAAGAGAACTTCCGAGAGCCACTCATGCGCAATGAATGGCTTTCCTAGTCCAATCTGACTAAAAATTTCAGTTCGATAAATCTGATGGTTTTGTACCATCCACCGGCCCAAAGCGATGTGCCACCAAGTATCGTTTTCATCCATTTTGGTGTGATTCAGGGCAACAAAGATCAAAACTAAAAGGAAAACCGATAAGTTTTCCCAAAGTTTTGTTTGTTTTTCTGCCATAAGGTACGGCTTTACTTTTGGTGGTTCTCTATCGAAATAATCTTTTTAAGCAGGTCCATGTCCAAAGGCACAGACATGAGTTTGCCATTGATAAAAACGGCAGGCGTTCCTTGGATGCCTAATTGAATTCCTAAGTCGATGTCCTTTTGAACGAGGCTTAAAGACTCGGGATTTCTCAAACACTCATCAATTTCAGAACTCGTAAATACGGATGAAAGTTTTTTCCGAATGACATCCCAGCCGCCTTCGAGATCTCCTTCATCTATGTGCATGAAAACCTGGTCATGATATCCCCAAAACTTCCCTTTTTTATTTGCGCAAACAGAAAGCCTTGCGAGTGAACAAGCGTAGGGATGCATCTTGTGTTGCACTAATGCATTACAAGCAGGGTCCAAGGGGAAATTTTTAAAAGCCACCCAAATTTCATTTTTGAAGGAGGGGAGAAGTGTGTGCAAACTAAAAGCCGTTTTCTTACAAAAAGGACATTGAAAATCACTAAAGACCACGATTTTTACTTTTGCTTCCGGATTTCCATAAGTGCTGTCTTCGGGACCCATTGAAAGTTCCTGAACTGGCAATTGCGACCACTGTGCGAGAAAATCTGAAGCAGCTTCTTTTGCCTGACCTGCTTGCCCGTTTTTTAATTCAATCCAAGAGGGAAGAAACAAAAGCAGCCCAGAAAAAGCCGCAACGGTGATCAAAGCTATTAAAAAACGAGAAGATGAGAATTGCCTTAGAGACCAAGGCCTATTTCCCCAGAAGAGATTCTGAAGCAGATGGGTCTTGTGCTGCAGCTGAGTTTGTCTGAAATTAGCACCTAAGTGAGCTAGATTAGCCAAATAAGTCAAAATACAAATGAGACAGAAGCTTTTCAGGGTTAACCACTGAATCCCTACCAATAAAAACAGATCTATCAACAGAGCCAGGAACTTAACCAAGCTAAAAAACGACCCACTATTTGAAAGTTAGGATTTTTGGGAGGGACAAGAAGTCCTAATATCAACAAAACAAAAAAGTAGATTGCTCCGATGGCTGCCAAAGGAACTCCAGCTACTTCGGAGTATTTTGAAACGTTGACGTCACAATCCGCGAGTCCTCCAAAAGAACAGAAGCTAGAGGAATCTTGGATTCCTAAATTGACTCGGGTATGATGCACTAACAGGTAGATACTGAGGGCAGTACCCAAACAGGCAGCCACAATTTGAATTAAATGTAGTTTGCGAATTTGAGGCGCAAGAGGGGTCACAGTCTTTTGATTATCGTTGAAACCAGGAAGGCAGGCAAACTGATTTGACCACTTCAAAGAAAAACAACCAAGACCAACTCATGGATTGGCAGGAAATCGAAACCCAATTTAAAGCGCTGTCCTCCGCCCATAGCCCCGGTCGACAAAGAATTCTTACAGACATCTTTCGGTCAGCGCTCAAACTGACTCAAGACAGTCCGGGTACACTCAACTTAAAAATTTCTTCGTCTGTTTTAAAAGAGCTGAGATATTCTTTTAAAAAGTTTGCCCCCTATAAACACCTTCCCAAGATAACGATATTTGGCTCAGCTCGGATTCCTCCAGAAAAGCCGCTATATCGCATGGCGAAAAAATTTGCAGCGGAAGCAGTGAAGCGAAACTACATGATCATTACCGGGGGAGGTCCCGGAATCATGGCCGCGGGCAATGAAGGGGCTGAAAACTACGGATTTGGCCTCAATATTCGTCTTCCGTGGGAGCAATCTGCCAATCAGTTTATCGATACTGAAAAACACCTTATCAACTACAAGTATTTTTTTACTAGAAAGCTGTTTCTTGTAAAGGAAGCGGCTGCTTTCGTCTTTTTCCCAGGCGGATTTGGAACTTTTGACGAGGCTTTTGAAGTCCTGACCCTTCTTCAAACGGGTAAGACCAATATGATTCCCGTGGTTTTTATGGAGCCGAAAGGTTTCGGGTTTTGGGCCCCAATGGCAAAATTCATGAAGGATGTGATGCTTAAGAAAGGCTTTATATCCAAGAGCGATCAATCGCTTTACCATACCTTCAACTCAGAAGCCGACGCGCTCGATCATATCGCTCATTTTTACCGTAACTACCATTCCATGCGGTTTGTAGGAGATAAGGCTTCGATTAGAATTCAGCGGGAGCTAACGCCAGCTCATTTAAAAAAAGCAAACCAGCTCTTTCCTACTCTGACCCATTTGGGAAAAATCGTAGCTAGCGCCCCTTTGCCCGAAGAAGAAAACGAACCAGATCTCAAATCTCTGCCAAGGCTTGTATTTCCTTTTGATAGAAAGGATTTTGGAAGTCTCCGATCGCTCATCGACTTCATTAACGATTGCAAGCTATAATTGTTCCTAAATGAACTCACTGAGACTCTTTTTATTTCCGGATATTTGTCCTGAAGAAGAAGCCTGCGTTCGGAGTTGCGTTGAAGAACTCAAAAATCCATCTCGGTTGAGGAAATAAAAGTCACTGAAAAAGAAAAAGGTTTTTTTAATCGCCATAAGATAGACGACTCTTCTTGGATAGTCTCAAGAGATTGGCGGGGCGCTCTTCAATACCTTTCGGCCTTTTCGACAAAATCAAAAATTTTTGTTTCTGTTCTGTCGACAAATAGTAAAAAAGTTTCTC
This sequence comes from Pseudomonadota bacterium, assembly GCA_009927005.1. GTDB lineage: Bacteria > Bdellovibrionota > FAC87 > UBA2466 > UBA2466 > RFNO01. The sequence goes on along the minus strand of RFNV01000318.1, from coordinate 1,459 downwards.
TTTGGGAAACCTGGTTTAACTCGCTCAACCCCGTTCTTCCGGCTCACATCAAACTCTTGGCGCACAGCCCTTTGGGCTATCGATTTTTAAAAGAGCTAGCCGGAATGCCTGATCTTCAAATAGAACAAATTCCGTTTCCGGCCCCGGTAAGATCAGCTGAAAAAAAAGGAAACCAGTTCACCCTGGGAGCCTATTGTTCTTTTGTATCCAACAACAATTTACATTTTTTGTTAACCATCGGGCATTATCTGGCCAAAAGAGATGACTCCATTTGCCTAAAGTTTTGGGGGAAGGGACCCCTGGTTGATCATTTATCCAAACTTGCCTCTGATTTGGGAATTTCAAAACAGGTTCAGATTATTCCGACCGATCAGTTTTCTGAGCCCGAATTTTGTGATGTTGCTTTGTACTTTCCTCAAAAAAATGATCATTTTGGAGCTCTTCTGATGGCCGCTTCGGTAGGGGCTGTTCCCATTTGTGGTAACATTCCAGGAATTGAAAAATATGTGAGTGATTCTGTGAATGGGTTTATTTTTCAACAAGAGGAAACCCGTTCCATAGCGGAATTAATCCTCACTTTAAAAAACCATCCCGCTCTTTGCCGAGAATTGGCGACAAGATTTCAACGGGATACATTCAAAAACTTTTCGAGTGGTCACATTTCCGAAATGTTTTTGAGTGTTTTTAAAGGAAACGTTTACCAAACTCAAAATTACAGCAGGCAATCACTATGAATCATTCTTCAGCTGAAACCATCAGAGTCGGCTCTGGTATTCGAGGGATTCATCTTGTCTTGACAGTAGGGGCTTTGGTTTGTGGTGGGCTGTTCTGGTCTTGGGCCAGTGATCAAACTCGAGTGAAAAAGTTTCTATCTGGCCTTGAATTTCTAAACATCAAGACAATTGAAATTGACAGCGAATGGCCTCTCGACCCAAATCAAGTAAAGTCTTGGATTGCTCCAACTCAGAATGAAAATATTTTATTGGTTGATTCGAAACAGGTTGCGCGGTCTCTTCAAACTCATCCATGGGTTGACACCGTTTCAGTAAAAAAGAGTTATCCCAATCGACTCTATGTTGCTCTCACGTCCAAAAAACCACACGCCTTGATAGTTCAGAAAGGGCAGCCGTGGTTTATTGATCCGAAAGGTCAATTGATTGAACGAGCTTCTCCTTCTCTATTGAAAGGACTTGAGCTTCCCTTTTTATCTATTGAAACTTCTTCAACAAAATGGAACGTCGGCGAAGTGATTTCTGAATACGAAAAAATGAAAAAGCTTTCTCAGGGGAAATTTTCTGTTTCTCAAATTGTCTTAGGAAAATATCCCTACTTCAAAACTTACTTGTCTCAACCAAAAATTGAAGTTTGGTGGAGTTATGAAAATTGGGAAACCCAATTGAAAAACTTGGTCGCTCTCATCGACAACCCACCGAGTCAACTCGGCCAACTCCGGAGAATC
>RFNV01000279.1 GCA_009927005.1 Pseudomonadota bacterium | reverse complement strand
GGTTAAAGGGGGCCGTCGCTTCAGCTTCAGTGTTATCGTAGTAGTTGGAGATAACAAAGGGCTAGTAGGTATTGGATTGGGTAAAGCTCGCGAAGTGCCTGAAGCCATCAGAAAAGCTGGCGAATCTGCTCGAAAGAACATCATTCGCTTGCCTCTTCTCAATGGCAGCTTCCCCCATGAAGTCATTGGAAAGTTTGGAGCTGCATCAGTACTTCTAATGCCCGCAAACGAGGGAACTGGAATTATCGCAGGTGGAGCATGCCGATCGGTTTTGGAAATGGCCGGCGTAAAAAATGCTTTAACTAAGTGTTTTGGTACCAGCAACCCCCATAACTTAGTTCGCGCAACTCTAGATGGTTTGAAAAGAATGCGGCAGCCTGAAGACGTTTTGCGTGAAAGACTGTCTGAAGGGCAAGTAGCGTAAGATTGGGTAATAACAATGGCAAAGAAAATACAAATTCAGTTAACAAGAAGCGTGATTGGTTGTCCTCAATGGATGCGGACGATTGTACGCACCTTGGGACTTAGAAAATTACAGGACAAACGTGTGCTGAACGACCATGGATCCATCAGAGGCATGGTTAATAAAGTTCCTCACTTAGTGAGCCTGACAGAAGTGAAGGAGTAGAGGACCATGAGTCAGGAAATGGATTTACACTTAGGAAATTTGGTTGCCAACGAAGGCTCACGAAAAACTCGTCACAGAGTTGCTCGTGGCTTAGGCTCTGGCTGGGGAAAGACAGCGGGACGCGGGGGCAAAGGTCAGACAGCTCGCTCGGGTAAAGGCCGCCCCAGAAACTTTGAAGGGGGTCAAACTCCTCTAGCTCGTCGATTGCCCAAATGGGGCTTCAAGAGTCCAAACAGAGTTGTGTTTGAAGTGGTAAACGTTGGAATGTTAGACACCCACTTTGAGTCTGGTGCTACTGTTGACCTTGCTCAATTAGTTGAAAAGGGTCTCGTTCGCAAACAAGACAGCGCTCTCAAAATTTTGGGCGAAGGAAATTTGACTAAAAAGCTAGTTGTTAAAGCTCATAAATTTTCTAAATCTGCAGTTCAAAAAATTAATTCTGCTGGGGGGCAGGCGGAAGAAATTAAAGCGCCGAAAACCGCCGAGCAGGATAAAGCTTAATTCAACAAGGGGACGCATCCAGTGGCAGCAGTCGAAGGTCTCACCAAAATACCTGAACTCCGTCGGCGCATATTTTTTACCATAGCGCTACTTTCTGTTTATCGCTTGGGTTGTCATATTCCAGTACCAGGAATCAATACTGACACCTTATCTCGTTTCTTTCAGAGCAATCAAAATACTCTGTTCGGAATGCTCAACATGTTTTCGGGGCGCGCATTGGAAAATGCCTCGATTTTTGCCTTGGGCATCATGCCCTACATTAGCGCATCCATCATTTTCCAGCTTCTAACGGTTGTTTGGCCTTATCTAAGCCAGCTTTCAAAAGAAGGCGAATTAGGAAGAAGAAAAATCAACCAATACACCCGCTATGCCACAGTCGTACTCGCGATGTTCCAGGGATTTGGAATGGCCAGTGCCCTGATGAGCGCGGAGAGCCAGAACTATGTTCTTTTACCTGGGCTTCAATTTAAGTTTGTTGCCGTGATTACTTTAGCTGCGGGAACCTCTTTTATCATGTGGCTGGGTGAACAAATCACGGAAAGAGGAATTGGAAACGGCTCCTCTCTAATCATTTTCTCTGGAATCGCCGCAGGAATCCCAGTCGGTGCACAACAGACCTGGCAAATGGTAAAAGACGGACAGCTCTCCCCTCTCCTGCTGGTAATCATTTTAGCTTTGATGGTGGCTGTAATCGGAATCATCATTTTCTTGGAACAGGGACAAAGACGTATCCCTATTCAGTATGCAAAACGACAAGTAGGAAGACGGCTCTATGGCGGACAGTCCACTCATCTTCCTCTGAAAATCAATACGAGCGGAGTAATCCCGCCTATTTTCGCATCTTCTTTATTGATGGCTCCTTTAACGATTATTACTTTTCTTCCTCCTAGTGCTTTCGCAGATCATCTACGAAATGCGTTGGGCCGAGGGGGAATTCTTTATTATTGTTTCTTTGTTAGCTTAATTATTTTCTTCTGCTTCTTTTACACAGCAGTGGTGTTTAATCCCTCAGAAGTAGCAGAAAATTTAAAAAAGAATGGGGGCTACGTGCCCGGCATTAGACCCGGTGCCAACACTAGCGAATATATCGACAAAGTTCTTACTCGAATTACCTATGGTGGAGCTCTTTATATCGCTCTTGTTTGCCTACTCCCAGATTTCCTCATTACCAAATTTAAAGTTTCCTTTTTCTTTGGAGGAACCACCCTACTCATCTTAGTGGGTGTTGCTCTCGATACAGTTGCACAAATCCAAACATTCCTTCTCACTCGGGACTACGAAGGCTTCATGAAAAATGCGAAGCTTCGCGGACGCAGAGGTTAGTGTGCGAATAACCGTCTTTTTGGGAGCTCCTGGCTCCGGAAAAGGAACTCAAGCAAAAATGCTGTCCCAAAGGGAACGGTTCGTACATCTTTCTACCGGTGACATTTTGAGAAATGCGATCAAAGAGGGAACTGCCCTCGGAAAAGAAGCTAAAACATTCATGGACAAGGGAGAACTGGTCCCCGATTCAACCATGATTGGGTTAATTAAGGATACGCTTTCCCAGCTCAAACCTAATCAACATGTGATCCTTGATGGGTTTCCAAGAACCGTAGCTCAAGCAGAGGCTCTTAACACGAACTCTGACACTCATGTCGATCAAGCTATTTTATTTGAAATTGCTGATTCTCTTTTAATTGAACGATTAACGGGCCGAAGAGTTTGCAAACAGTGTGGGCAGCCTTTTCACACCAAACACATCCGACCCAAACAAGACGGTGTCTGTGATCAGTGTGGTGGTGAAGTTGTACAGCGATCAGATGATCATGAAGACGTCGTAAGACGACGCCTCGAAATTTTTCATGCACAAAATAAGGGCTTAGTGGATTACTACGCCAAAAAACAAAACCTTAGACGCATCAATGTTGACCAACCTGCAGATTCAGTGCAACAAATTCTGATGGAGCTTTTGAAGTAATGGTTCAAATTCGTTCTGCTAGAGAATTGGCGAAGATGAGAAAATCCGGAGAGATGGTTGCAAAAGTTCTCTTCGAATTAACAAAAGCGGCGAAGCCTGACGTTACATTACTTGAGCTAAATCAAATCGCAGAAGACCTTACGTTGTCGATGGGAGCCAAGCCCGCTTTCAAAGGATACTTGGGCTATGCGCATTCGCTCTGCACTTCAGTAAATGAACAAGTCGTTCATGGCATTCCTTCTCACAGAAAACTTGTTGATGGAGATGTAATCGGATTAGATTTCGGTTTGGTTTATGACGGTTTTTTTGGAGACAGCGCAGTCACTTTAGGAATTGGAAAAATTTCTGACAAAGCAAAAACTCTCATGCAAGTGACAAAAGATTCACTCTACGCAGCGATTGATGCTGCACGAGGGGGAAACACTTTAAAAGATATTGCGAGAGCAATCGAGGACACGATTCGTCCTTACAAATTTGGAATCGTGAAAGAATTTGTAGGACACGGAATCGGAACTAAACTTCATGAAGATCCTCAAGTCGCAAATTTCGAAGCAGGTGCTTCAAATTTAAAACTTCGTCCGGGAATGACCATTGCGATTGAACCAATGATCAACGAGGGAACTCATCGAGTAAAAGTTCTCGGAGACAAATGGACAGTTGCAACAGAAGATGGAAGTTTGTCTGCACACTACGAACACACAATTGCAATTACAGATGGTGAACCAGAAATTTTAACTTCTTGGTTTGATATTTTGAAAGAAGCAGAAAAAAATTTAGACTCTGAAACCTTAAAAAGAGGTGCTTATGGCCAAAGAGGACCTAATCCAAGTTGAAGGGACTGTGATTGAGCCCCTTCCAAATGCAATGTTCAGTGTTCAGTTATCAACAGGTCAAAAAGTTTTGGCCCATATTTCTGGAAAAATGCGGATGAATTACATCCGAATTTTACCAGGAGATAAGGTCACTGTGGAACTTTCCCCCTATGACTTAACTCGCGGCAGAATTACCTACCGCGCGAAGTAAGGGGAGGAGAAATAAAAGTTCAATTGATTCAATAAGATAGCGGTTTTTAGTTAGAAGACTGAAAGACTAAATCAATAGAATTGACAACTTAATGTTGTTTAGCCTAAATAGGGGCTTCATTTAAAGAGGGTACCGTGAAAGTTAGGTCATCGGTTAAGAAAATTTGTAATAAATGTCGCGTATTTAGGCGAGGCGGAGTGGTTCGCGTTTCTTGCGCTGATCCCCGTCATAAGCAGAGGCAAGGATAATGGCTCGTATTGCGGGTGTTGATTTACCCAGAAACAAAAGAATTGAAGTAGGACTTACTTACATCTTCGGAATCGGAAGAAGTTTATCCAATTCCATTCTGAGATCAGTAAATATTGATCCAAACACAAAAACAGATGCGCTTGCTGATGAAGATGTGAATCGCATCCGTGAACACATTGAAAAAAATTTCCCTGTGGAAGGGGAATTAAGACGAATTGTTTCTTCGAATATCAAGAGACTTTTGGAATTGCAGACTTACCGGGGCTTACGACACAGAAAAAATCTCCCGGTACGAGG
>RFNV01000151.1 GCA_009927005.1 Pseudomonadota bacterium | reverse complement strand
CTCAAATCCATTTCGGTCAAAAAGTACTCTTTCAACCTTTGCATTGAGGGCTCGTTCCCCAATAAGTTTTCCTAAATTCTTTGCAGCTTCTAGGTTCTTTTGGGATTTTGCGCCTTCAAAAGCCTTTTCGCTTGTATTGGCTTGGACGACCGTCATGCCTTTGGCGTCATCAACCAATTGAGCGTAGAGAAATTTATTACTTCGATAAACAACCAAACGAGCAATTTTGCCCTGTTGGAGTTTAATCTTTTTTCTAATTCTGATTTTCTTACTATGGCGAATCACCGCACGGGGATTCGTATTTGTTCTAATTTTAGTGGCCATGATTACTTCCCGCCTCCAGCTCCAGCAGCTTTACCTTGTTTCAAGGTAATTTTTTCTCCCAAATATCGAATTCCTTTACCTTTGTAGGGCTCAGGTGGTCTTACTTTACGTAAACGAGCGGCTGTAAAGCCGAGCAATTCTTTGTCCGCACCCTTCAAGGTGATCTTTGTATTGGCGTCCACTTGAGCAGTGATTCCAGGTGGTAGATCAAACTCAACCGGATGAGAAAAACCAACTTGGACTGTTAGTTTATTGCCTTGTGCTTGGGCTCGATATCCAACGCCCTGTAGTTCTAATTCTTTTTTGTAGCCCTCGGTCACACCAACAACCATGTTTTGAATGAGGGTTCGGCTTAACCCGTGAAGGGCTTTTGCCTTAAAATCTTTCGAAACGTTTGTTACGTGAATTTCCGTGCCTTTTACTTCGACCTTCACGGTTGTGGGGAGAGTCTTTTTAAGATTTCCCCCTTTACCTTGCACTTCGACAACAGGTGCATTGAAGGACACTTTTACTCCGGACGGGACAACGATAGGTTTTTTTCCAACTCTAGACATAGTTTTTTACCAAATAGTACAGATTACTTCGCCACCCACTCTGTTTTCGCGAGCCATTTCATCTGACATGACTCCCTTTGAAGTGGATAGTACGGCCATTCCAATTCCACCCATAACTTTTGGGGTTTTGTCAGCACGAGTATAAACGCGTCTAGAAGGACGGCTTACTCTACGGACCCCGTGAATCATGGGTTGGTTCTTTCCAACATATTTCAAATACAAGCGGAGAATGCCCGCAGTATCAGTATCACTCTCACGATAGAGCTTGTAATTCTTAATAAAGCCGCCCTTTTTCATGAGGTCGGCAATAGCAAGCTTTAGCTGGCTAGGTCGCACATCGACTTTGCGCTGCTTAGCTTTGCTAGCATTTCGTACGCGAGTTAAAAAATCTGCTATTGGATCAGTCATCATAATCAGTTACCAACTTGCCTTAATTACCCCGGGCAACATGCCATTCAGGGCTAGTTTTCGAAAACACAAACGACACAAACTGAACTTTCTAATGAAAGCTCGGGGTCGCCCACAACGGGGACAACGATTATACTTTCTGGTTTTGAATTTCGGCTTTCTTCTAGCCTTCACCATCATTGCGGTCGTTGCCATAAATCTTTTCTGCTCCTTTTATTTCTTTCTAAATGGAAGGCCCATCTTTTCCAAAAGCTGGTAGCCTTCTTTGTCAGTGTTAGCCGAGGTTACGAAAATAACGTTCATTCCTCGCGATTTCTCAACTTTTTCGACCGTGATTTCCGGGAAAATAATCTGCTCTTTAATTCCAGTAGAGTAGTTTCCGCTGCCATCGAATCCGTTTGGTGACAAGCCTCTGAAGTCACGAACGCGAGGCAAGGCAACATTTGCGAACCGATCAAAAAACTCATACATGCGAGGACCACGAAGGGTAACCACTGCTCCCAAGGGCATTCCTGCACGCAGTTTAAAGGCCGCAATAGCTTTCTTGGCCCGAGTAAGCTTGGGTTTTTGACCTGTGATCATGGAAAGCTCTTCCATAGCTTTCTCCATAATCTTCATATCTGCAGTGGCTTCTTTGATACACATAGAAACGACTACTTTTTGAAGTTTAGGAACTTGCATGGGGTTTTTGTACTGAAACTCTTTCATGAGTTCCGGAACAACTACCTTGCGGAAGCGCTCCAACATTCTTGGGGTATAATTGGTACTGCTCATAATTACAAAACCTCCGGAGCCAATGAGATGATTTTCATGTAACCATCTTTTGACGGCTTACGAATTTCTCTCGCAACGGGTCCGAAAATACGGGTTCCGATAGGTTCTAAGTTGTTGTTTAAAAGAACCGCTGCATTGTCATCAAAACGCACGAAAGAACCATCAGTTCTTCGAATTTCTCTCTTGGTTCGTACAATAACGGCTTTCATGACGGCGCCTTTTTTAACCTTGGACGTAGGAAGGGCTTCCTTAATGGTTACCACAATCACATCCCCGATGTTGGCGTAACGTCTTCTGCTGCCGCCCAAGACTTTGAAGCACATGACTTTCTTGGCGCCAGAATTATCCGCAACGTTTAAATAGCTTTCACTCTGAATCATTGCTCAACTCTCTTTTCCACTACTTTCAAAAGCGTAAATTTTTTGTGACGAGAGAGGGAGCGAGTGGCAACTGCAGTGATCACATCACCGACTCGGGATTCATTCTTCTCATCGTGAACAAAAATCTTTGAGGAGCGGCTCACGTTCTTTTGATACAGCGAATGACGTGTGGATCGTTTAGTTTCAATCACACGAGTTTTATTCATTTTGTCGCTCACAACCACGCCTCTGATTTCTTGGCGACGTTTAGTTTGTGTGGTTTCGCTCGTCATACTGCTTCACTTCCTTTGCTGGCCTTCTTAGTCTTTGCTTTTTTTACCGGCTTATCTTCAACCGGTGTTTTTGAAACGACTTCTACGCCTCTTAGCTTTTCAGAAAGAACAGTCTGTGCTCGGGCAACATCTCGCTTAATCTTTTTGAATAAGCTAGTGTCACGCTCTTCTGCAGATTGCACTTTGAAGCGTGCGCGTACTAAGTCTTCTTTAAACTGATTTACTCGGCCTTTCAGCTCTTCCACTGAAAGCTGTCTTAATTCTTGTGCTTCCATTACAAATGCGCTCCTCGTTCCACAATTCGGGTCTTCACTGGAAGTTTATGAGAAGCCAGAGTTAATGCTACATGAGCTGTAGCTCTGTCTACCCCTTCCATTTCAAACAAGATGCGACCAGGCTTAATGACTGCTACCCAATACTCAGGAGCTCCTTTGCCGCCCCCTTGTCGAACTTCAGCAGGTTTTCTGGTCACTGGTTTGTCAGGAAAAATACGAATAAACATTTTTCCAACTTTTTTGGCGTGTCGAGTAATAGTGACACGACAAGCTTCAATTTGACGGGCTGTAACCCGGCCACATTCCGTGGCTTGCAAACCAAACTCGCCAAAATTCAAGTCAGAGCCGCGATAGGCTTTGCCCATCATTCGGCCTTTTTGCATTTTTCTGTATTTAACTCTTTTAGGACTCAGCATGATTAACCTTCTACTGCTTCTCTCGTGGGTTCAATTCTTCTGCGTCGGAGTAAATCTCCTTTGTAGACCCAAACCTTTACGCCAATTTGGCCATAAGTGGTGAGGGCTTCCGCAAAACCAAAGTCGATATCCGCTCGAAGTGTATGAAGCGGAACGCTTCCTTCAGCGTAGCGTTCAACTCGAGCAATTTCAGCTCCGCCTAATCGGCCTGAGCATTGAATCTTGATCCCCTGAACACCAAACTTGAAAGCTTGGCTCATCGCTTTTTTCATGGCTCTTCGGAAAGCAACACGCTTAATGAGCTGATCAGCGATGCTTTCAGCAATCAGCTGTGCATCAGCTTCTGCTTTGCGAACTTCCATGATGTTGATGAAAATTTCAGATTTGGAGAGCTTTTGCGTTTCGGCTCGGAGCTGATCAATGCCAGTTCCTTTTTTTCCAATCACAATACCAGGTCGAGCTGTTTGAATGTTGCACTTAATTTTTCCGGCAACGCGCTCGATATCAATTCGAGAAACTCCAGCATGTTTAACTTTGTTCTTAAGGAAGTCTCGTATTTTGAGATCCTCATGAAGAAAGTTTGCGTAATCTTTCCCTGCGTACCAACGAGAAACCCAAGTCTTGTTGACGCCTAATCTAAACCCAATTGGATGTGTTTTCTGACCCACTTTATTTAGCCTCGTCCAAAATCATTGTTACGTGACACATTCTTTTCAAAACTGGCGTTGCTCGTCCCTGTGAACGGGGGATGAACCTCTTAAGCATCGGTCCAGTATCTACTAAGATGTTTTTGACATAGAGATTATCTACATCAATTCCGCCTTTTTCTTTGGCGTTGGAAACTGCTGAATCTAAAAGACCCGACATCACTTTTGCTCCACGTTTAGGGGAGAAGCGAAGTTGATAAGAAGCCTTTTCTACCGGCATTCCTTTGCAGAGCCCAGCTACCAAACGCATTTTTCGAGCGGTGATTCGGGCATAACGTAATTGTGCTTTTACTTCCATGATTAAGCCGCTCCCTCCACTTTTGCTTTTTTATCGCCGGAGTGTCCATGGAAAGTACGAGTAGGAGCAAACTCTCCTAACTTATGACCAACCATGTTCTCAGACACATAGACTGAGTGAAATTTTCTTCCGTTATGAACAGCAAAAGTAAGTCCTACGAGTTCAGGTACGATCGT
>RFNV01000297.1 GCA_009927005.1 Pseudomonadota bacterium | reverse complement strand
AATAAATCTGTCGGTACGTTTTGAGTTTCTGGTTTTAAGTCCCTTAGCTTTCTGACCCCAAGGAGATACAGGATGTCTTCCCCCGGAGCTTTTACCTTCACCACCACCGAGCGGGTGATCAACAGGGTTCATCGATACGCCGCGGTTATGGGGTTTGAAACCCATCCATCGCATACGTCCTGCTTTACCCCAAACAACGTTTTCATACTCAAGGTTTCCGACTTGTCCGACAGTTGCCCAACAGTTTTCAGAAACAATTCGCATTTCACCAGAAGGCATTCGAAGCTGAGCATAACCTTCTTCAAAACCTACTAACTGAATCATAGAGCCGGCGCTTCGGCCTAGTTTTCCACCAGCACCGGGTCTTAATTCAACGTTGTGAAGAGTTGTACCAGCTGGGATTTTCTTAAGAGGGAGTGAGTTTCCGACCTGAATATCTGCGTTTTCAGCAGCAAGGATCGAATCTCCTGCCTTTAAGCCTACTGGAGCTAAGATGTAACGTTTTTCGCCATCTGCATAATGGAGGAGGGCAATATGAGCCGTTCGGTTTGGATCATATTCAAGACCTACTACCTTTGCAGGAATATTTCTCTTGTCTCGACGAAAATCGATCAATCGATAAAGTCGTTTGTGTCCGCCCCCTCTGAACCGGCTCGTAATTTGCCCCTTATTGTTGCGGCCGCCGGTGCTGGACTTAGATTGAACGAGTGACTTTTCTGGCTTCTTTTTCAGAAGGTCAGAGTAATCTAACTGAGTTAGATAACGTCGTGCAGGTGTAACTGGTTTAAAGCTTTTTAGTGGCATAAAACTTAGCTAGCAACAAAATCTAATTTGTCGCCCTCCTTCAATTTCACAATAGCTTTCTTCCAAAGTTTTCTTGCTCCGGGAATACGGCCTAAACGTCGTGCAGATTTTCTGCAGATCATCGTATTCACACGAACCACTTTTACTTTGAAGAGTTTTTCAACTGCTTCTTTGACTTGCGTCCGATTAGCGTCGACTGGAACTTCAAAAGCATATTCGTTGTACAGGTGTACTAGCCCTGTGTTTTTCTCAGTAATAATTGGTCTTTTTAAGATATCAAACATGACTGAGTCGCTCCGTAATCTTTTGAACAGCGCTCTTCGAAATCACAAGATTTCGAAACTTGAGGAGATCAAATACATTGATTCCCTCAGGGCGAAGGCACTTAACTCCGTGTAAGTTTCGAACGCTTTGAACGAAATTCTTTTCGCTCTCTCCTTCTTGTGAAGTCACAATAAGAGCTTTATCGAGTCCGAAAGTCTTTAGGCAATTTCCTGCGTCTTTAGTGCTTAGCTTTTTGAGTTCCAGCTTATCTACAATGAACAATCGATCTTGCTTTTGGTTCATTGAAAGAGCACTGATGAGAGCTCCGCGCATCGCTTTCTTGTTGATCTTGTGGATCACGCGACGAGGACGAGGACCGTGGGCTTTACCGCCACCGACAAAAATAGGAGCTTTGATATCTCCGTGTCGGGCTTGTCCCGTTCCTTTTTGACGATAAATTTTCTTACCGGAAGCTTGAACTTCAGAACGGGTTAAAGAGTTTGCAGTTTTATTCTCGTGCTTCCAAGCAATTTGAGCTCGAACCGCATCGTTTAATAGGTGAGGGCGAACTTCGGCAGCGAAAACTGAATCGCTGAGCTCTATGCTCCCAACCTTTTCTTTTTTCATGTCATATACTGGTAAAGATGGCATCTCACAAACCTCACAACGTAATAGTCACATCGATCCCAGCCGACAGATCGAGCTTCATCAAAGAGTCGATCGTATGTTGAGTGGGTTCTAAAATATCAATCAAACGCTTGTGTGTGCGGATTTCGAACTGTTCACGAGACTTTTTATCTACGTGAGGTGATCTTAAAACCGTATACCGATTGATTCTCGTTGGGAGAGGAATCGGACCTGCGATTTTTGCACCAGTTCTACGCGCCGTATCTACAATCTCGGACACAGATTGGTCCAAGAGCTTACAATCAAACGCTTTTAAACGAATTCTAATCTTTTGGCTTTGCACCGCTTACTCCAGAATTTCAGTAACAACTCC
>RFNV01000025.1 GCA_009927005.1 Pseudomonadota bacterium | reverse complement strand
TTAATAAGAAATATCAATCAATTGCACCAATTTTTGAAAAAAATGAATTAATTGATGATATTAGAATTTGGGAAAACTACGACAACTGGCCCAGCGACAATGACAAACAATATCTTTTAGATAAAAAATTTGATAAAGTATTTCATCCAATGCCTCAACATAAATACGATAACTGGTATATTAAATATCATCATACAGAAGCAGTTTGCATGATGCATGATCTTGTTCCACCAAAAAATTTACAAATATCTTTCAATAGATGGTTTGAATTAGATGAAAAATATAAAGACTGCGTAGCTTTAACATGTTTTTCTAGCGTTGGAGCAATTAGAGATATACCAAAAGATTTTGCAAATAAGATAATTGATTATATACATTCTTTAGGTTTAAAAACTATTCAATTGGGATTAAAAGATCATCCAAGATTAAATACCACATACGAACCATTTGGCGGCAGCATATTTGATGATATTAAAATAGCTCTTTCTTGCAGATTTTTATTAACAACTGATACAGGAATGAATTGGATTACTTCTGGTTACAAAGCTAAAGTTTTAGCCCTTTACTCTTGTTTATCTTATCCAGTTTATGCTCCTATAATAAATAGAGCACCAAGAAATCCAAACGGAATATATTTAGAAAACTATAACATTCAAGACATTAATTTTGAACTTATAAAAGATTCAGTTAATAAACTTATATAAAATTATGAATAAATACAATACAAAAGTAACAAAAATAGATCAAGTGCAAGATGTGAATTATATCGAAGAATTTAATTTAGAATTTAAAAATTCAAATTATGAAATAAAATATTTACATCATGCCCCACATCTTTCTTTGGAGCAAATTGAAAATGAGCCATATATGAAAAATTTTTCTGAATTTGTAACAAAAATTTCAGAATTTATTCCAGATGGATCAGAAGTAATAGACGTTGGAGCATATGATGGAGATACTTCATTACCATTAGCTTTAGTAGCTGGTAAAAATGGAAGATGTATTAATTTCGAATGTGGTCCCGCATGGCATAGACTTCAAATCAATACAGCTTTAAATAAATTTTTAAATATAGAAAATTATAACTACGCAGCATCTAATCAGGATGGAGTTGATCAATTTAATTATCAAGATGACGTTGGTGGATCGAAATATAAAACAGATTATATTGGTACATATCCTCTTAAGAGATTCGTCAGAACAATTCAATTAGACAAATTTTTAGATACTTTAAATCTAAAAAATTTAAATTTTGTAAAACTAGATGCGGAAGGATTTGATGTGCCTATATTATTTTTTATGCAAAAATATATTGATCAATTTAGACCAATCGTGCATATTGAATGGTTTCCAACAACTGAACAAGATCTATTGCAATTTTTGGTAAATAAAAATTATTTTGGTGTCGATTATTATACATTGAAAACTTTTGATAAATTACCAAATTATTGGGTTCAAGATTTACTTTTAATCCCTAAAGAAAAAGAAAATAATTATCCA
>RFNV01000228.1 GCA_009927005.1 Pseudomonadota bacterium | reverse complement strand
CAATATAGCTCAATACAAGCTCCCAACGGTTTCAGAATCGTACAGATGGGGACGGGCACCGCTGTTACCTCGAGTCCTCCGGAATCTTTATCTTTTCTTTATGCCTTTGGCCTAATTCTTTAGGCCATCTTTATGCCAATTCTGCGAGACTCTTTAGGAATGCAATGGAATTAGCTTAAGGATCAAAAATGAAAAGTTCACATCTGTTTCTCGCGCTTTTGTTCGTCAGTGGCGCTAGTTTTGCGGACGAATCTAAGCCAAAATTTTCCTGGGGTGGATTTGTCGATACCCAATACGCCTTTGACTTAAATAATCCACCCAATGGAGATCGGGTATATGCGACACAGCCTGCCCGTTCCAATGAATTTAATCTGAATCTGGGGTATGTAGATATGAACGTCAGTACGGACAAACTGCGCGGACGGTTTGCCCTTCAAGCAGGAACCTCTGTTCAGAGCAATTATGCAGGAGAGCCCAGCAAGGGTTCCGTTAGCGGTCCCGCTCTTTCACGCCACGTTCAAGAGGCGCGCCTTGGCTATAAAATTTCGGAAAAAACCTGGGTTGATGCCGGAATTTTCTTTGCTCATGTTGGAGCTGAGTCTTGGATATCTCGTGACAACCTCACTTTAACTCGCTCACTGGTCGCGGACTATTCCCCTTATTATCTCTCAGGCGTTAAAGCAAGCCATTTACTGAGTGATGCTTTAACCTTTCAGCTTCTACTCACAAACGGCTGGCAGAATATTTCTGAGAACAATACCGATAAAAACCTTGGCACGGGCATTGAGTATTCCTGGAATCATCTTTCACTGGCCTACAACACATTAATCGGCAATGAAGTTTCTCCTGATTTGAATGGAACACCTCGAAAGGGAGAGTTCCGGCACTTTCACAATTTCATTTTACGAAGCAAAAACTCTGGGAATTTTGAATGGGCGGCACAGGTCGACATTGGCTTTCAGCAAAAACCCTCAAGCTCAAAATTTAGTCAATGGTTAGGTGGCTCGCTTATGGGGCGATACAAGATCGGGGACGGTCAAAAACTTTCTTTGCGTTTAGAACACTTCAATGACCCGGATCAGATTGTCTTAGTGACGAATCGTCCCGAAAATTTCAATGCGTTTGGCGGATCATTGGGGTACGATCGGACGCTTGAATATGAAGTGTTATGGAGAACCGAGCTTCGCTACCTCGTAGCCGATGCCGACGTTTTCCCAAAGAATAATTCTGATTTTTCTCAAGAGAATTTAACCGCTACAACGTCGTTGGCGCTGTCGTTTTGAGAGGGAGTGCAAGATGAGTTTTGTAATAGCAGGCTTCGTAGGTATCGGGATTCTGGGATACCTTGTATATGCTCTGATGAACCCAGACAAGTTTTAGGAGAGTTCCATGAATGTTTTTGATGTCATACAAATCGCTATTTCTCTTTTAGTTCTCCTACTCATAGGACCATACTTGGGGTCGTTTATTTATAAGATCTTTGAAGACGAGCACCTATTGCCAAGGTTCCTCCGAAAAATCGAAAATGGCTTTTATCGAACCTGCTCTATAGATTCTAAGATTCAAATGAACTGGAAGACCTATACGGTAGCGATGTTGGTCTTCAACGCCGTTGGATTTGCCATCGTTTTTCTGCTGCAAATGTTTCAAGCGTATCTGCCGCTCAACCCCCAAAACCTCCCGATAGTGAGCTGGCACTCGGCTTTCAATACCGCCGTCAGCTTCATGACCAATACGAACTGGCAGGGATATTCGGGCGAGTCGACAATGAGCTACCTGACCCAAATGCTTGGGCTCACGGTTCAGAATTTCGTAAGTGCTGCAACTGGAATTGCCGTTGCCGTTGCTCTCTGCCGCGGGCTCACGAGACCACAGGGAAAAAAGATTGGAAATTTTTGGACAGACCTCTATCGCGGAACCATTTATCTGCTTCTTCCACTGAGTATTTTACTGGCTTTGGTTCTGTCATTTGAAGGGGTAGTTCAAAGTTTTGCACCTTACTTAAAAATCACGGGTCTTGACGGAATCGAACAAATCATTCCTCAGGGGCCGGCAGCTTCTCAGGTAGCAATCAAGCAGCTTGGCACTAACGGTGGGGGTTTTTTCGGCGTCAACAGTGCACATCCCCTTGAAAACCCAACACCGTTTTCCAACTGGCTCCAGCTCATATCCATTCTTCTGATTCCGGTTTCATTGGTTTTCACCTTTGGTGAGTACGCAAAAAGTAAACGACAGGCTTGGGCCATTTTTAGTGCGATGGCTGTCCTTCTCGTTGTGGGCCTCGGTGTTTCTCTTTATGCGGAATACAGCGGCAATCCTCTGCTCGGTGGAATTGTCTCCATGGAAGGAAAGGAAACAAGATTTGGAATCGCCAACAGTATTCTGTGGTCGGTTTTCACAACGTCAGCAAGTAACGGTTCAGTAAATGCAATGCACTCGTCCCTAAGCCCTCTCTCTGGGGCCATCGCCATGTTCAATATCATGCTTGGGGAAATCATTTTCGGTGGCGCGGGAGCGGGACTTTACGGAATGATTCTTTTTGTCCTGATGACTGTGTTTCTATCGGGTCTTATGGTTGGCCGAACCCCGGAATATTTAGGTAAGAAGATAGAATCTCGTGAAATCCAAATGGTCATTCTGGGACTCTTGCTTCCGAGCGCCTGTATTTTATTGGGCGCAGGACTTTCTTCGGTTTTTCCAGTGGCTCTCTCCAGTCTTGCGAATCAAGGACCGCACGGACTTTCAGAAATTCTTTACGCCTTTTCCTCAGCCGCCGGAAACAATGGATCGGCCTTCGCTGGACTCAATGCAAATACGGTCTACTACAACCTTGCTCTTGGTATTGCCATGCTCGTGGGTCGCTTCGGAGTGATTATTCCAATTCTTTGTATCGCTGGAAGTATGGCTGAAAAACGTCAGGCAGCGGCGGGGTCAGGGACTTTTCCAACAGACTCAGCTCTTTTTGTCTTATTACTTATTGGGGTCATCCTCATTGTTGGAGGACTTACTTTTCTTCCGACACTTGCCCTTGGCCCCGTTATCGAACACTTGCTCATGGTGCAAGGAGTGACTTTTTAAGGAGTACCTATGAAGGAATCTATCTTTAGTCAAAATCTCTTAAAGGAAGCTGTTCGAGAATCATTTTTTAAGTTGAACCCTCGCTTACTTGCCAAGAATCCGGTCATGTTTATCACGTTTGTTGGTGCGTCTCTAACGACCATGACATTGATCTTCGCAAAATTTGACGGATTCAATCTCCAGATTACGCTCTGGCTTTGGTTCACAGTTCTTTTTGCCAATTTTTCAGAAGCCTTGGCCGAGGGGCGCGGAAAAGCCCAGGCCGCGTCTCTAAGAAACACGAAAGTTTCAACCAAAGCTCGCCTTCTAAAGGGTAACGAGGAAGCCCTAGTCCCTGCCGATCAACTCCGTAAGGATGATTTGGTTGTCTGTGAGGCAAACGATGTGATTCCCAATGACGGTGAAATCGTCGAAGGCATTGCAACAGTTGATGAATCAGCAATCACAGGCGAGTCTGCTCCAGTGGTTAGGGAAAGTGGTGGTGATCGAAGTGCCGTCACGGGAGGTACTCGCGTTATCAGCGACAGGATTGTGATCCGTATTACTGCTGAACCAGGCCATAGCTTTATTGATCGAATGATACACCTGGTAGAAGGGGCTAAGAGGCAAAAAACTCCGAATGAAATTGCGCTGAGTATCGTTCTCTCGGGTCTTTCACTGATCTTTGTGCTGGCGGTGGGAACCTTGAAGTTTTTTGCGGATTACTCGCAAACAAGTTCCGGCCAAGACTTGTCTCATCTCGTGACAGTTCCGGTTCTTGTGGCCCTTCTTGTTTGTCTGATCCCAACAACGATTGGCGGTCTTTTGAGTGCTATTGGTATTAGTGGAATGGATCGCCTGATTCGTAAGAACGTCATCGCAACCAGTGGTCGCGCCGTGGAGGCTGCGGGCGATATTGATGTGCTTCTGCTTGATAAGACAGGAACGATAACGCTCGGAAATCGTATGGCGCATCAGTTCCTTCCTGCGGTTGGCATCAATGAGCGCGATCTTGCGGAGAAAGCCCAACTTGCATCTCTTTGTGACGAAACGCCCGAGGGAAGATCCATCGTGGTTCTTGCTAAAGAAAAGTTCTCTTTGCGGGCAAAGGAATACTCACCAGAGCATCTGCACTTTGTACCGTTTACGGCCCAAACACGATTCAGTGGAGTTGATATTTCACAGGGGAATAATGTCATCTCCATCAGAAAGGGTGCCGTCGATGCGATTGAAAAATTGATTCATTCAAAAAATGGCAGTTTCCCTAGTGACTTAAAAGAGAAGGCAGAAATGGTTGCACGAAATGGTGGAACCCCTCTTGTTGTCAGTGAAAACAACAAAGTCCTCGGTGTTATTCACCTTAAGGACGTTGTTAAAGGCGGTATCCGAGAACGATTCAGTGAGCTTCGCAAAATGGGAATTCGCACTATTATGATTACTGGCGACAATCCGTTAACGGCCGCAGCTATTGCCGCCGAAGCCGGGGTAGATGACTTCATGGCTGAGGCCACTCCTGAAGATAAGCTCAAACGCATTCGTGAAGAGCAAGCGGGAGGACATCTCGTCGCTATGACGGGTGACGGAACCAATGATGCTCCAGCTCTGGCTCAGTCTGATGTGGGTGTTGCAATGAACACAGGAACTCAAGCTGCTCGTGAAGCCGGAAACATGGTGGACTTGGACTCAAACCCCACCAAGCTCATTGAAATTGTCGAAACAGGAAAACAGCTCTTAATGACGAGAGGAGCGTTGACGACATTCAGTATTGCCAACGACGTAGCTAAATACTTCGCCATTCTTCCGGCTCTCTTTGCAACTCTGTATACCGTTTCTCAGGGCGGCGAAGGCCCGCTTGCAAAGTTTAACATCATGGGACTTCATTCCCCCCAAAGTGCTATCCTCTCAGCTGTTGTTTTTAACGCCCTTGTGATCGTTGCACTTGTTCCACTTGCCTTAAGAGGAGTGACCTATCGTCCGGTTGGAGCAATTCAACTTTTACGAAGGAATCTTTTGATCTATGGCCTTGGGGGTCTGATCGCTCCGTTTATCGGAATCAAGATCATCGACCTCGTTCTTGTATTTGGAGGTTTAGTATGAAGAACCATCTGATGACATCGCTCAAGGTTCTTGGCGTGTTCACTGTTCTCTTGGGCTTTATCTACCCGGTGACGATTACACTGGTGGCTCAGGGACTATTCGAAAAGCAAGCGAATGGCTCCTTGGTTGAGCATGGGGGCCGCATCATTGGCTCCAGTCTCTTGGCTCAAAAGACCGTTTCGGAAAAATACTTTTGGCCCAGACCATCGGCATCGGACTATGGATGTGTACCATCAGGGGCAAGCAACCGTGGGTACACTTCTAAAGCTCTGAAACAGGCTGTAGATGAGAGGAAAGCCAGAGGGATAACTCATGACCTACTTTTTACGTCAGGAAGTGGATTAGACCCGCATATCTCTCTGGATACCGCTTTAAGTCAGGTTGCTCGAATTGTGAAATCTCGGCATTTGAGCGAAACTGACAAAATTAAGGTCATTGATCTCATTCAACGATCCCAGGAAGAAAGGGACTTTGGAATCTTTGGAGAGCCAAGAATTAACGTCCTGCTTTTGAACATCGAAATGGATAAAACTTTTTCTAACTGAGAACGCGTATGAGTGATCCGATTCGCCCAAATCCTGATGACCTGCTTGGCGGGATCAAAAAACTGGCAGAAAAATCTTCTCGCGGACACTTGCGCGTTTTTTTTGGAATGTGCCCTGGCGTTGGAAAAACTTATTCCATGCTGAGGGCCGCGAAAGAACGTTTGCATGAAGGGGAAGATATTGTTGTTGGTATCGTGGAAACCCACGGAAGATCAGAAACCGCTCAGATGCTAGAGGGATTTGAGCAAATACCTCGAAAAAACATCCAATACAGAGACACGAAACTTCAAGAGATGGACATTGATGCCATTCTCGAAAGAAAGCCAAAGTTGGTTCTCATTGATGAACTTGCTCACTCGAATGCCCCAGGAAGCCGTCACAACAAACGCTATCAAGACGTTGAAGAAATTCTTGCCAACGGGATAGACGTTTATACAACCCTCAACGTCCAACATATCGAAAGCCGGTCGGACCTTGTTTATCAAATTACGGAAGTCGCCGTTCAGGAAAAGGTTCCCGATTCGATGCTAGAGCTAGCTGACCAAATTGAGCTTATCGACATTTCACCTGAAGTCCTTTTGAGGCGACTTAGAGAAGGAAAAGTCTACCTCGGAGAACGCGCCGAAAGGGCGGCGGAGAACTTTTTTAAGATTGAAAATATTATTGCCCTGAGAGAACTTGCGCTTCGTTTCACAGCGGAGAAAGTTGACGAGCAGCTACGGTCCCAAATGGTGATGAAGCAAATATCGAATGTCTGGAACACCAATGAAAGACTTCTAGTAGCAGTTAGCCACAGTCCATATTCTGCGCGTTTGATTCGAGCTGCCAGAAGAATGGCCTATAATCTCGAAGCTCCTTGGATTGCAATCTATGTTGACACTGGCGAAGAGCTTAACGAGGAGGATCAAAAACGCCTTAGAAAGAATCTAAACCTTGCTAAGGATCTGGGTGCGGAGATCGTTCATACACGTGAAAGAAGTGTTGTCGATGCGCTCAAGAGAGTCGCGCATGAGAAAAATGTAACTCAGATTGTGATTGGAAGGCCCGATAAACGCTTTATTCGGGATTTTCTCGCGCAGGGAACCATTCTTGAACAACTTGTACAAGAAACAAGCGAGATAGATATTCATGTGATCCGTCAGGAGAGAAAACCCAGGCTTAAACGCTTTCAACTGCACATGTTGAAGCTCGAAACGGGATTCTTTCCTTACTGGTATGTTCTATGGTTTTTAATCGCGGTCTCCTTTGGAAGTTATGCGCTTTTGCCTTGGATTGGTTACCGAGCAATTGGTTTTATCTTTCTTTTGGCAGTTTTGTTCGTGGGAAGTATAGCGGCGTTTGGGCCTATTCTTTTTGCCGCTGTTTTTTCAGCGATGTCTTGGAACTATTTTTTTATTCCGCCTCAGTTCACCGTCGCAATCAAAGAACCAGAAGATGTCATGAACTTCTTAGCTCTTTTTGTGGTGGCTTTCGTGTCTGGCTATCTCGCCTTCAGAATCAAAAAACAGGAGCAGGATTTGACAAAAAGAGCACGCCGTTCTTCGGTGCTGTACGAATTTAGTAGGCGTCTCTCAGAGGCGAAGTCTATTCAAGAAATCGCAAGCCGAGCTAGCGAAGGGATCGCTCAAGTATTCGGCTTCGATTCTGTTGTTTTGATGAAAAAGGCCCCCGGTCTTCTTAGCGATAGGCCTGCCAACGTTTCATCGAAGACCGTGGAGGCAAAAGAATTCGCTGTTGCAACGTGGAGTCTGCAAAACCGAAAGCGTGCTGGATGGGGAACTGAAACGCTTAGCTCATCTCGCTGTTTGTCAGTTCCCCTCGAAGGCCGATCTGGAATGATTGGAATCCTGCTCCTCTGGCCTTTAAAGGGTTCCCAACTGACGTTGGAACAGGAGAACCTTTTGGAAACTTTCGCATCCAACCTTGCTATCGGTATTGAACGAGAGATTTTTGAGAAAAAAGCTAAGGATGCTGAGGTTCTTGAAAGCTCTGAGCACCTTCACCAGGCTCTACTTAGCTCGGTTTCACATGAGCTAAGAACACCTCTAACTGCGATAATCGGCAACGCCACAGCTCTCAAAAACAAAAACATATCGGAGGATACCTCAAGACGAGACATCATCGTAAACGACCTCATCGAATCGACCGAGCGGCTCAACCGAGTCGTCGAAAATCTACTGGATATGACTCGCATTTCAAGTGGCGCCTTAAAAGTTAGGGATGGGCTTTTTGAAGTCGGAGATTTCGTTGACTCTACAATCCAGCGCGCCAGCGCCATCGTCAAAAAACACCGATTGGAAAGAATGGGCTCTTCAGAGGGGATGATTGTCCGGGGCGATGATCGGTTGCTGGAACACGTTCTTTTCAATTTACTAGAAAATGCTGCAGCATATTCACCGCAAGGAAGCCTGATTCAGGTCTTGTTGGAAAAAACAGATTCCGAGGCAGTCTTCTCCGTTATCGACGAGGGTCAGGGTCTTAATGAAGGCGAACTTGAAAAAATTTTTGAGCGATTCTACCGCGTCGCGGGTACTCCGACGGGTGGAACCGGTCTTGGTCTTTCCATCGCAAAATCCTTAGTGGAAGCCCAGCACGGGAAGATTTCCGCTAGCAACCGTCACGACAGATCAGGGTGCATATTCCGTGTTTCACTTCCTCTGGCGGAAATGGCACCTAAGGAGAACGAGATATTAAAATGAAATCTCCAAAAATTCTCCTCATCGAAGACGAATCAACGATCAGAAGATTCTTGAAGGTCAGTCTTGAGTCAAATTCTTTTGAAATTCTTGAGGCCGTCAATGGCAAAGAAGGAATTTCGATGGCCGGAAGTTATCGCCCGGATGTCATTCTTCTCGACATTGGACTGCCAGATGTTGATGGCTTCGAGATCATCAAAAAACTTAGAGAATGGTCGTCAACACCAATTATTGTTTTAACTGTTCATGATCGCGAAGAGGAAAAAGTCCACGCGTTAGATTTGGGAGCTGATGATTATTTAACGAAGCCATTTGGTGTTCCTGAGCTTCTTGCGCGAATTCGAGTGGTTTTGCGTCGTTCTTCCGCTGAGGATGGTAAAGATCCCATTTTTCGTTCTGGTCAATTTGAAATGGATAGGTCCGCTCATGTCGTCAAGGTCTCTGGCAAAGAGGTGCATCTAACATCGACGGAATATGATTTGTTAGCGGTCCTTGTGAAGCACGCAGGTAAAGTTGTGACACACAGAATGCTCCTCAAAGAGGTTTGGGGGCCATACTCGGTTGAACACGTCCAGTACCTTCGCGTTTACATGGGACAAATTCGTAAGAAGCTAAAAAACTCTGACAAAGCTCCCGAACTCATCTCGACCGAGCCGGGCGTTGGATACAGATTCCTTGGCGGAGCGAGCGACTAAATAGGTAAACTCGTTTTTATGTCGAATTGCCATTCGTGCACGGTGAGGGAGCCAATATTGTAGACGACCTTTTTAAAGCTCTAGAAACCGGGATGGAGAGGTTTTTGGTTTGCTTATTCTCAAAACTGGTCGGGGCGGCGGGATTTGAACCCACGACCTCTTGGTCCCGAACCAAGCGCGCTAGCCAGCTGCGCTACGCCCCGTGAAGATGTGATTGTCGGACAGCGGGAAGAAAAGTTCGGTGGAATTTTTCTTCGGCTTGTCCTTTCAGCGAAATCAAAGAATTTTTTAAATCCTCTTTCGCTTTTTCCAGTTCCGCATCGGTTGCTGTGGGAGAAATCCAAATGGGCTCTCCGTAAATAGCAACACAACTTGAAAACGGTAATGGAAGGTAACACTGGTTCCAAGCTTTTTTAAATACAAATCGCCAGCCGGCTGCTCCTACGACGGGCACAATGGGTTTTCCGGTTTTTTGGGCGAGCGCTAAAATGCCAGGCTTTACTTCGTAAATCGGGCCTCTGGGGCCATCTACTGCAAGCGAAGTATGCGCGTCTGTTTTTGCAACAAAATCGAGGAGGCCTTTGAGTCCTCCCGCGCCGCCTTTGCTGCTGGAGCCCCTGACGACTCTAAATCCTAAGAGTTTCAAAACCCACTTCATCAGCTCGCCGTCTTTACTTCTACTCGCCATCACTGCCATTCCCGAAAACTGTCCGAGCCGTAACATCAAGAGTTCGTCTCCGTGCCAGTGAGCGTATATTTTCCCATCGCCTTTGGGTTTTAAGTCGGCTCTTCCCAATTCTTTTAAGCGCCAGGTGAGGGCAGTCCCTCCGTAGAGGCCTGCGATGAGGCTCGCTTTTAAAAATGTAAAAAACGATGTGAGCACAGTGGGTTAAGGGACTAACAAACAATCCCGTTCGAGTAAAGATTTGGGGTGCTGTAGCGCGTTAAAGAGGCTGGCTTTTGGGTCAATCGGGAGGCCCAAACACCCGATAAGTTCACTAGACCAATGCCTAAAAGGAAACAGCCCATGAAAACGCCCTCAGTGCTTCAAACCTTACTCACTCAATCCTTTGAATCCGAGCGAAGCCTTCGCCATTTTTCAACGCTTGCTTCTCAAGAACTCATCTCGCTTCTTGCTTCCGCTCTGGGAGACTTAGAAGCTCCTGGAAACTCCTTTGAGTCCACCAAGAACAGCCTTGAGCGCGCTATCTTTTTAAGTCGAAACCTTCGCTATTTTTCCTCAGGGGCCAGAGCCGATCTTTCTCTCACCGATCTCTCTCAGCTCGTCTTAGATTGCGTTCAATTACGAGAACACGCTTTTCAAAAGAAAAATATTTCCCTCGAAGTGCGAGTGGAGTCTTCCGTTTTTGGCCTCGTCGATGCTTTAGCTATCGAGCAAGCCATTTTAAATTGCCTCGACTTTGCTTTCTCTCAAAGTGAAGTGGGAAGCCAGGTGGCCTTTAATCTCCAAGTCGTCAATCAAGGCCTGCAGTTCAGTGTCGGCCTTGAAGGCGCTTCCAAAGACGGAGCAGGGGAGAAACACCCGCTCCAACCGACCGCTCTGGAGCAACTTGAAGCTTCCAACTTAGGCCTTTTGGGCCTCACTGTGGCTTCAGTCATTGCCGAAGCCCACTCCGGCACTTTCCAGTGTTTTAAGTCGAAAGAAGAAGGCACCCAGCTTCTCCTCCAGCTGCCCTTTGATGCCCGCATGAATAAACAGCCCCATCTTTTTCGCGAAAAGCGCCGCCACCAGCGCGTCCGGGTGGACTTCTCAGGGGTTTTGTCTTCGGGAACAGGCCAAAGCTTTCCGGGCCGGGTCACCGTTTTAAGTGCCGGGGGATGCTTTGTTGCGCTGAGTCAGGATGTGGTCTCCAAGCTTTCCGTGGGGGATTCCGTCAGCCTTTCGATTCAAACCGATGCCGACCACTTGCTTTCAATTCCGCTCGCTCGGGTTGCCAACACCCACCCAACAGGGGAAAATTCCGGGGTCGGACTTGAGTTTCTCGAGCTCGATTTAAAATCAAAAAACCTGCTTGCCGCTCTCGTAAAAGCTCATGCAAGTTAATAGGTGTTTTAATTTAATTAAAGGCGCTCTTTGATGAAGATTTGTTTTGTCGTACGTTCTCTTTTT
>RFNV01000026.1 GCA_009927005.1 Pseudomonadota bacterium | reverse complement strand
AGTTTCAATGCTTTAACAAAGATCATAAGCTCAAAAGAACTACTTTAGTAGGTTTTAGTTTTTTAATAGATTCAAAAACTGAAAGATTTGCAAATGACGAAAATGTGTATATTTCAGTAATGTGTAAAAGAACTAAAAAACAATATCTCGTTCGCTTGTAATTTTTTTTATTATCAGTAAAAAAAATTGAAATAATGAACGGCTTGAATAGCCCTGAATAATTTACTTTTTTTATCATTTCTCGGCATTATAATTCACACAAAACAGTGCGATGACTGCAACAATGTTTTCTGTTCACTGTGATCCTAATCAAAGATGTGGATACACAGGGCATCCCGCTAATGGCAAGTCCAGCGAGTTGCGTTTAAATGTTGATACACATCAGAATGTCAGTGAGTGGATTGATTCAAATTATGGTAATAAGGAGTCCGTTGACGGTATTAACCTTAGTGTTTTGTGTGATAAGTTGAACAAAGATGGCAATTTGACTGCTATTGACAAGCTCTATATTATTTTCAAGTTGGCTCCTTACACGAAATTTCATCTTTACGGAGAATTGGAAAATGCAATTATCGTTAACGTTGACAGAAATATAACAGGAAATCCATGGTCACCAAACGGCGAACATCACATTATTCGAGAAAAAAAGAAATCACACCCCTCAAATGAAAATTGGCGCGAAGTTTTTTGTGTTAGACATTACGTTCCATATGATGAGACTCGACCGCAAACGATCGTCTTTCTTATTTCTGCGTCAGAAGAAACAGAAATAACGACTGTGTCGATCGAGAATTCAATCTATCCAATGTTCAACGGAATTCATAAGATGCCAACTCGTTCGTTTACTGGTTCAGATGTCAATTCAGAAGGAAATCGACACGCAGAAATTGGATTTTGTTTTGATATCGATCAACATGGAAAGATTATTGGGGGTCTTGCGGCACGCGTTTGCAGCTTGGGAAACGTGGGAGGAGAGGGAGAAGAGGGAAATCTCGTCCTGTGAGACCCAATAAAAAATTGATTTATTAACTGTCATTGTACCACAATAAACTGATATTATTATCACATCAAACTGTAGTAAAATATAAAATGAATAACCTTATTCCCGTATCATATATTTGCCCCATTTCTGGGGATATTATGACTGATCCCGTCACCGATTATGAGGGTAATACTTATGAAAGAAGTTACATTACGCGAGCTTTGCAAAATTCTGGCTGTTCGCCAATAACGAGATCACCTTTGAGATCAGAACAACTTTATACAAATAGAAATTTGAAAGATGCAATTGATCTTTTTGTGCAACAAAATCCACAGACTGTTCAACTATTTCGTAATAGTGGAATAACATCAGCCAATCAATATAATCATCACTTTCAACCGGAACATAACCTACAGATTCCACAACACCATAACCAACATATTCAATTGAATACAAATCTAAATTCTTTTTCGTATGTGACCGACACAGATTTGGTTATAGTGACTGGATCAGCCACT
>RFNV01000144.1 GCA_009927005.1 Pseudomonadota bacterium | reverse complement strand
GATGAAATTGCCACTCTGCTGGCGCTGTCGGGAGTCACGGACTTCGAGAGTCTGTGCAAGCTAGTGAGCGGCATGTTGTCTGTGTGCGAGCGCAAGGTCATTGACAACGAGGGCGATTACAAGAGCTTGTACGAACATCTGGACAAGGTGATCAAGTTTTTGCCTCGCGTGGCCATGAAGACTTTTGTGGATCCAGTGTTTCTCGCGCCGTTTTTTGGAGTCGAGGCGGAGAAGCTGCGGGGCATTGAGGGTTACTCCCAGCTCGTGAAGTTGGTTGACGGCCCCATCTACTCCAAGACAATGGGGTTTTTGTTTGCAGTGCCTCCTGTTGATCCCTCTGGTTGGCCCATTCTCAGTACGGCCGCCAACGCCAACGCCGAGGCCGATGCCAAGGCCACCAACTTGCGGATGACATACGGAGTGAGTGACGGGCAAGTACAAGAACTTCTGGCGCACATTGATGTCGAAGGGTGCGACCCGAGCATGATGCCGCTCTGCCGCGTTCCCTCTGCAGACAGCATTTTGGAGGTGTTGCGGACTGCTGTGGACTTTGTCAAGACACACGAGACCATTCACCACGACAACCTCTATCACCCTCCGCCTCCGTCAAAGCTGGAGGACTCGTTTCTCTGCATGTGCGGCATGCCACATTTTCCTGTGGGAAAGCGGGCGTTCCCAAGGATGAACGGCAAGGACGTCGCTGCTTTCTGCGTTCCCCCGAGTCTCAACCCTCTGATGCACGTTGGAGCTTGGAGTTTTTTTGGGAAGGCTTTTGACCAAGCTGGTACGGTGGTCCAGCACTTGGAAGCCATGGAGTTAGCCGCGTCGCATCCTTCAATGGCAAATGCTTGGTCTGAACGGCGCGGCGGCCCGAGTGTGTGGAAGAATAACCCTCTGATCATAGTCCAGCTGGAAGCATTGTGTGAGCGCTGGCAAGGACGTGTCCCTGTGCTGACCGACGAGGAGTTTCGCAAGAAGGTGCTGGACGATCTGGAAGGAAAGGAGAAGGCGCGGTCGGCCAAGAGGAAGGAGAATCTGGTGGAGTACATCCTCGACATCATGCGATCGTTCTACGTGAAGTCAGTTGTGTCCAGACCTGAGTTCTCTGGCTCCAAGTTGAGCGGGAGCCAGAGAATGAGAATTTGGGACGACGTTCCCCAGTCTAGCTTGCGACAGAAGCTTAAGGAGGCATCACTCGAGCACCTGCGGGATATCAATACTATGTTGAGTTCCGCCAACAGGAAGTTGAAGGAGTTAAAGATGGCCAACCGAAAGTTGCAGGAATTTGAGCATTTTACTGAGGACTACAAGGACCAGATTCGTGCTAAGATGAGCGTGGTTTGCTGTCAGACAGTGCGCGAGATGAACGCTGTGATTCCTGGATTGATTCCCGAGCAGACGACGGAGCCAGCGCCAGCACAAGTCCAAGAGCAAGAGCAAGTCCAAGAGCAAGCCCAAGAGCAAGTCCAAGAGCAAGCCCAAGAGCAAGTCCAAGAGCAA
>RFNV01000027.1 GCA_009927005.1 Pseudomonadota bacterium | reverse complement strand
GGGATATTATAGAAGTTAAAGTTGGAGACTTAGGAGGTTGGATAGAGAAAGAAAGAAACTTGTCTCACGAAGGTAGTTGTTGGGTTTATGATAATGCAAAAGTTTACGGAAATGCTGAGGTTTATCAAGATGCTTTGATTTACGGGAAATCGCAGGTTTACGGTGTTGCTATTGTTGAAGGCTTTGCTCAGATTTTTGAAAATTCTCAAGTGTATGAATGTGCTGTTGTTTCTGGATTAGTAAAGGTTTATGGTAGTGCTGAGATTTATGGATTTACAGACGTTTTTTATCATGCTAAGATTTATGAAAACGCTAAGGTTTATGGTTGTGCTACGGTTACTGGGTATGCTAAAATTGGAGGAATGGCTAATGTTTATGAAAACGCTAGTGTTGGTGGAGACGCTTGTGTTATTGGCAATGCCAAATGTTATGGATTTTCTAATGTTTCCCAGAATGCTAAGGTTTTTGATTACGCTAAAGTTTATGGGCGTTCGACTGTTGGTGGGCACTCGCATGTTTTTGGGAGTGCTGAGATTTATGATAATGCTGCCGTTATCGACTGGGCTCAAGTTTATGGGCATTCTAAAGTTTTTGAGGACGCTTTTATTTACGGATTTGCCGAAATTTTTGAAAACGCCAAAGTGTATGGTGAAGCCTACGTTTATGAGTATGCTAAAGTTTACAATAATTCTCAGGTTTACGGAGAAGCTCGCGTCTATGGGAACGCTAAGTTCAGTGGAAAAGTTTCTGGTGGAATATGGAAATGATGAGGTTGGAGGCAAAGATTAATGTTGGAGTGTTTAATATTTTAAAATAAAAAAATAAATAAAAAATGAAAATAACAGAAAAAAGAAAAGATTTACAGTCTGTTCAAGACTTGGGACTAGAGAAAGCAGTTTTGGGCTGTTTAATCAGCGTTTCAGACACAGTATTTTTGGTGGATGATATCCTTTGTGATCAGTGTTTTACCGTTCAAGAGCATAAGGACATTTATCGTTCAATAATCAAGCTTAGAGATGAAAATCGCCCAAGAGATCTTATGCTTGTTTATTCGGAGGCAAAAACGCTAAACAGCAATATTAGTGTTTCTTATTTAGCTGAATTGACTCTTAATCAAGCGTCCCCAGCACATGTCAAAGAATACGCTTTGATATTGAAACAAATTAAAGTTAGAATTGCGATAATGCGTATTAGCGAGACTATGAACACAAAAGCTTATGATCTTTTAGAAGATCCTTTGTTGCTATTAGAAGAATATGAAAGGGCTATTTTAAGTGTTTCAGGGGATTTGACGTACGATAGCTCTGTTACATTAACAGAAGCTTCATCAAGTTTTTTGGATTTTTT
>RFNV01000095.1 GCA_009927005.1 Pseudomonadota bacterium | reverse complement strand
GTGTCAATCGGAAGAATCATCTCCTCAGTGTCAATCGGAAGAATCATCTCCTCAGTGTCAGCAGGTGCGCGTGCCACTACACACTTGTAAAAGTGTGCGTCCCTGTGCTGCACTGTGTTTGCCAGCCCGCATGCCTTGTTGGCCTCCTTGAGAAGCCCCGTGGCGTAGTCTGCCATTTTCGCCTCGGCATTAACCGTATCCTTGAGCATCAGCATCACTGACGCGAATCGGGTAGTCTGCCTCACCTCGAGAAACTCGCGCAACTGCATGAACTGAAGCTCGTTCCCCTTGGTCAGGACGTGAACACGCAACAGGGCGTCAAAGAGCATCACCGGAGTTCCGTTGGTCAGTTGCTCCAAAAACTCGGCGCTCTCCTTATCTGAAAGAGCGCCAGACGGAAGCAAATCTGTCAGAGTGCCGTCCGTCAATGCACCGTAAAATTGGCGCAAAAAGTTGGGGGGTGTCACAATGCGTTGGCGGGTGACTTCCTCGAAGGCCTTCAACATGGCCTTTCCGATCTTGCCGACGCTCGCAGTAGCCGCGGTAGCTGTCGCGGTGCCTGTAGCCAGAAAGCGCTTGATCAGAGAAGACATGGTGTCCCCTGATGCTGATGCCGATTCCGCTGCCACTGTTTTCTTTGCGTCGGCGTTGGCAGCGATGAACTTGACAAAATTCACAATGCGCCGACGAGCGTCCCCATCAGGAAGCACCCCACAAAGATTCCTCAAAGAAGTTGCCAATGCCACAGCCTGTCCTTCGGTGGAGTAGCTGTGTTCAACGGGCTTTCCAATCAGCTCGGCGTTCTTCTGGACTGAGGCGCTGGCCTCCTCAATTGTGCAACGCTGGAACTCGAGCTTGGACGAGGAGGCCGCGACAGTGAGATTCCGACCAGCGTCCATGTGCTTGGCCATGAAGCCAATGGCCTCGAGCCCCGACACGAGAGTCTTGTCGTAGTAGTCGCCACACGTGACTGTATGGAACACAACTGATCGCTCCCGCGAGTACTCGACCAGTGCTTCCATCAAACAGTAAACGGCCCTGTACAAATCGCTGTTTGGGGTGGCGTTGTGTCCTCCATCGGTCACAAAGAAAAGATGGAGTCCATTGCCAGACTCGAAGATGTGGAGGCCATTGTTGACCAAATTAAGCATCGTATCAAAGGCAATGCTCAAGTTGGTGCAACCGCGAGCATTTAGCCTGCTGACCTCGCGACCAATCTGGATGTAGACATCGTCAAAGGCGCCAATTTCGATCCTGTGATAGCGCCCCAAAAGAAGCCCAGCAAATTCCCGCATTATTTTGACATAGTTGCTCATCGATCCAGAGTTGTCAAACATAGCGGCGGCACTGGGGCCAGTCTCGTCCTTCTTCAAAGGCTTGTCCATCTGGTCAGCGTTCTTGCGGGACGACATGGCGCGAGAAAAAAGAGTTCGGGGGTCCCGAAGCAACTTCTGTGAATTGTTTACTGGGTCCTAAGACTAATTATAGCTATAAAAAAAATGGGTTTTGCAACATGTTTGATTTTTCAATTTTTTTTGTAACCCATTGCCTCAAGTATATACTCACTCCTTTTTTCTGGATCAATCTCTTCATGCGAAACAAAGCTCCCTGTGTCTCTGCAGTTGTATGCCTCCACTATT
>RFNV01000119.1 GCA_009927005.1 Pseudomonadota bacterium | reverse complement strand
AGTGAAAGATTTGTTATCAGTAGTCGTGATTCTTGGTTATTCGGCGTAAGTATAGTGAACCCAGTTATAAACTCAGTCAGCCTAGATAACATAAGTTTACAAGTTGGGTATAGACCCATAGGGAATCTCTGGGTCATTGGTTCCACTACACTTAGTTTGAAGCCTGTTGTCTCTGTTGGACTGGCTTTAACTCTTTAACAGCCTCAGTAAGCGCCGCTACATTGTTACTAAGCCTACCCATATCCTCTCTCACATCCTTCCTTATGTCCTGTGCTAGGACAAACACTCCATATAATATCGATAAAACTAATACTAGTATTACTACCAGCGGCGCATTCTTACCTTCAAGTAACCTAGCTAGCAAGTTAAAGTTGCCTTGTGTCATCATGACATTCGCCTGTGTTACTGGGGCGTCTACGACTTCGCTCCGTCTAACGTACTTCCTCTTTGGCCTGCCTGTATCAGCCGCTTTTCTTTGTTTAGTTACGTGACCCGCCATGACAACCAACCTCCCATACTTCTTACCATTACCTTCCTCAGTTTCCATTGCATCCTTACCTTCCTTTCCTAGGCATTGTTTTCCCTAGTTTCATTGTAAGAATGGATAGAAAAGCCATCAATGTGTTTATTTTAGTTGCTTACTATCTATTTCTTTTTGGTTCTCTTTTTCTCTACTTCTTTTTTAACACTATAGGCAATTGCGACCGCTTGCTTTTGTGGCTTCCCTGCCTCGATTTCTTTTTTAATGTTTTCACCAAAAGCTTTTTTAGAACTTGATTTTTTTTAGTGGCATAGTCAAAAACACCCCGTTATATAATTCGTTTTAACAATGTTACAGATAGAAACGCTGAGCGATACGCACCACTTTGCGACGTAGACACATACATTTCTAGGAAATCGTTGGGCACTAGCTCGGTAATTAGGTTTAAACTAGTACCCGATTCACTATAATTGTGATTGCTATATCTATTTTCCCTGAAAACAGACCCATTTTTCCACAGTGCCGCTATTATGTCGGAGTTATTGCTGCATTTCATGCTGAAATCGATATCTATTTGATATATGCCTCGATAATAAATCTTTACCCTAGTAGGGTCTACGTTATCATCGTGCATATTGTTAGGGTCTAGTTTAACTCTGTCAGATATGTTTGACGGCGAGAAATCAATTGCAACGTAGCCAGCGTTGGTGTCTGTGTTTGGGGTGCCGTACAATTTGCACGAGTGTATCTCCTGAGTAGAAAACGTTTGCGACAATTCGACCACTTGCGCAGGGTTATCTTTTTCTAAGATTCGAACAGTCGCAGTTCCCTGAGGATACAGATAAACTTTGTCTAATCCGTTTACAGTGTGACCCCCCGCCGCTACCAATGAAACGTCATACTGTGCGTTACTGTCAATCCTAGTATATTTAGTGGAGCCTGCACCCACAGAGGACTCAGGTAAAATTATCGATATTTGGTTATTTACTGCGTTAACAGTATAAAAAACACCCTGAAGGGGTAATACAGCAATACTATCGTCTATTACCCCTACGTGATATATACTTTGATACAACGACGAGCTGGAATCGCTCTCCACTGCCCACAAATTCGCTACCCCTGTGTACTTCACAGACCTCAACGTAACCGTGGTACCAGACTCCAGTAGAATAGCTGAAATCGGGGAACCGCCAGGCTCATCTCGTCTCATTATTACGTCGTTTGTTCCGGGGTTACAGGAAATGTAAACAAGGGATTGGGTACTTTTGTCTAAACGGTTAAATGTAAACCTTTTGGATTTGGTACCAGATGAAACACTGTCTATGGTGGGGAGGTCGATATAGATCTCTTGGTTAGGACTACACACGACGTTTATCACAGTTTCATTGCCTGTCATTTGATACGGGTTTCCCGCTGTTATCAACACGGCTCTGTCTGCACCTGTGTCAAACGTCGCTGGCATATAGTTATCTACGTATTGCTTTGTTGCGGCTTCCAATGCGTTCGTTGGGTCTGCGTTTAACGTAAGTGGCCCTGTCAATGTTCCGCCAGATAACTTTAGAAAATCATTGGCACTTAGTTTCGTTATTTGGAGTTGGTTATCAAATGTTGGGT
>RFNV01000166.1 GCA_009927005.1 Pseudomonadota bacterium | reverse complement strand
CAGGCAGCTTTTCGATGTAATCGCTACATCTGGGAATATCACAATAACATTGCCACCAAATCCACTAGGGGCTAACACGTTAGAAATGGGTTCGGTGTTTCTGCGTAGGCTTGATACTGCCGCAACTAACACCGTTACCGTTGTGGCCGTGATTAACGGGGTAACGCAGAATATCTTGTTACCTATAGGTACTGACGTAGTTCACCAATTCACATCGGTTTTCGATGGTCAATTTGGTTCAACTACATTTTACTTCCAACAGAGCAGCGCTGCCATAATAAATAGTAACAGGGTAACCAGACGTTTCGTTGTAACTATTTCCGATACTGATTTAGATATCACAGCAACCAACTACATTGGGTTGTCGGTAGGAGGTTACGAGTTATCCTCAGGTGACGAATTAATCCTAGCTAGTCAATCGAATTACGTAGAAAATGCTGTCTACGTAGTGCAATCTAACGGAAGCGTATCTAGGAGGAAGGATTTTGCGCTAGGTACTAACGTAGATGGGTATATAGTCCCAGTTATTCTCGGTAATTATGCAGGATACATTTTAATATTTTCTAACTACAATTCAGGTATCGGAGTTCCTGTAATTGCAGGGTATGACGGAGTGGACGTTCGTCCATATATATCCACACCTACGCCTTATTATATTGGTATCGAAAAATATAGACAAGTTTTAGATGACGATTACACACCGAGTCCATCTGATACTATAATAATGGTAGAACTGTTATCCGGTGTCGGGAGAACCTTAACATTGCCTAAATTATCGAGTCTGGTAGGAACGTTTACGACTAAGATGTTAAAGAAATACCAAATATTCAAACTGGCACCTTCAGGGGTGTTAACAGTAAACTGTGCAACTGGGGATACATTTGGCGACGGGTCAACATCTATGAATCTCCAAAATAATGGAGATAATGTATCAATGTACGGAATTATCTCACCAACTGACTCTTTTTGGCTAATAGGATAAAACAATATGGCATATCTATCAGTTGTTAACAATCTTTCTATGTACTACGCCGAGTCACCAATACTCACAAATGTAACATTGACTCAATGGAACCGTACGTTTTACGACGTTGACGCAGCGTCTGGGAACATATTGATTACTCTCCCCCCAGTACCATCCTCGTCGAATTTATTACAATCTGGTTCTCTTATGTTCAGACGTACAGACTCGTCATCAGGTAACACTGTTACACTAAGGTATACGTTCGATGGGACAACATACTATACCTATGATATAGCGGCCGATGTTACCTATACTCATTGGATAATGATTATCAGC
>RFNV01000028.1 GCA_009927005.1 Pseudomonadota bacterium | reverse complement strand
CCGCCGTTCCACCTGCTGCCGGTGGATATCTGGCAGGCCTACGCCCGCCTGAATGCCGCCGTGGTGCGTGGAGCCCCTGTGGAAGACCAACTCACCGAAATTATCCAACTGGTGCGGTTCACGCTGGGGCAAGAAGCTGTGCTGGAGCCCTTTAGCGCTCGCGTGGAGCAGAAGTTTAACCTCTGGCGCGGCCGGTATATCAAAAAGCACGACAAGGACTTTACCGAGGAGCAGCTGGAGTGGTTGCGCCTCATCCGGGGTTACATTGCCGCCAACGTGGCGATTGAGCCACGCAGTCTGCTGGAAGACCCTAGCCTAAATGAGCGTGGTGGCCTTATAAAAGCCCAAGCCTTGTTCGGTCCCGGCTTAAAAGACTTGCTAAATGATCTGAATGAAGCGTTGGTGGCGTGATGAATTTACCTAAAAACTGGGAAACTTGTAAACTAGAGGAATGTGTAGACATTCTGGATAGTAAAAGGGTTCCAATTAATTCTTCTGAACGTGAAGAACGTTTGCAGTCTGCTGCAAAGACTTATCCGTATTATGGCGCAACTGGGCAAGTGGGTGAAATAGATGATTATTTATTTGATCAAGAAGCTATTCTCTTAGGAGAAGATGGTGCCCCATTCTTTGAACTTCATAAGGCCAAAGCTTATATAGCAGTAGGAAAATATTGGGTTAATAACCATGCCCATATTCTTACCGCAAGAGATGGAGTACTTAACAAATATGTCTGCCATCAGTTAAATATTCTTAATTACCAAAGATTTGTAGCTGGTACGACCCGCTTGAAACTGACTCAGGCCAGTATGAAGACAATTCCAATTAAGGTTGCCCCTACGAATGAACAACGCCGCATCGTCTCCAAAATTGAAGAGCTGTTTAGCGATTTGGACGCCGGGGAGGCCGCCTTGCGTAAGGCCCAGCGGTTGATTGAGATGTACCGGCAGTCGGTTTTAAATTCTGCTGTTAGTGGGAATGCAACCGGAGATACGATCGGTCAGATAGTTAAGGTAAATGATACCAATATTCCAGTACCAACTGGTTGGCAGTGTGTATCATTTGAAAATATCAAAGATAAAACCATTGTTGGATTAGATAGGGGAGCAAGGTTTCAATCTTTAGATCATAAGTATCCATATTTTAAAATGAATAACATTACTCTTGATGGGAGATGTAATTTTTCAAAAATGACAAGAGTTGAAGCAACTGATGCCGAAGTGGCTAAATATTCTTTAAAAGCAGGTGACTTTTTATTTAACACTAGGAATAGTTTGGAACTAGTTGGAAAAACTGGCGTGATAAATACGCTCCCAGAAAGAACTGTTTTGTTTAATAATAATATCCTAAGGGTCAACTTTACTAAAAATGTAAATGCACATTATGTTTGTTATTATTTCCAGTCTTCTTTTGGAAAGAAGCAACTTGAAAGACTGAAGTCTGCGACTACTAATGTAGCCGCAATCTATCAAGGAAGTCTGGACCGTTTCATGATTGCCATCCCTTCTATAGAAAAACAAAATAAGATTGTCGCACTAACGGAAAGTCTTCTTTCATCAATTGAAAAAATTAATGAAGAGATTGATAGCCAAACTAAGCGCCAAAGAGCTCTCCGCCAATCCATCCTCAAACAAGCCTTTGAAGGCAAACTGGTGCCCCAAAACCCAGCTGATGAGCCCGCCAGCGAACTTCTGAAGCGTATTTCCGCTCAATCCTCCCAACCCAAGGCCGCCCGTGGCCGCAAAAAGAAAGAAGCCGCATGAGCCAAGATAGCGTTCTCGTTAGTAAAGTTTGGAACTATGCCCATGTGCTGCGGGATCAGGGGATCTCGTATGGCGATTATGTGGAGCAGATTACCTTTTTGCTGTTTTTGAAAATGGATGAGGAACGTTCGGGGCTGCTGGGTGAACCGTCTATCATTCCCGAGGCTTACCGTTGGGCAAGCTTGCGGGATTTGGAAGGGAATGAACTTCGTACCCATTACGAAGAGACCCTTGCCAAGTTGGGGCGTGAAAAGGGCATTATCGGGACGATCTTTAAGGGTGCGATTAACAAAATCACCACCCCGGCCAATTTGAAGAAGCTGATTGGCTTGATTAATGCCGAGACGTGGATTGGTATCGGTGTAGACGTCAAGGGCGCGATTTACGAGGGTTTGTTGGAGCGGAATGCATCGGAGGTCAAATCTGGTGCCGGACAGTACTTTACGCCCCGCCCATTGATTGATGCGATCATCACCGTGCTAGACCCCAAGGTGGGGGAAACAGTCTGTGACCCCTCCTGCGGCACCGGAGGGTTTTTGCTTTCTGCCTACGAGCATATGAAGACCCAGACGCAGGACAAGGAGAAGATCCGCAAGCTGCGCGAGCACGACATCAAAGGGATTGATATCGTGGAGGACGTAGTGCGGCTGTGCGCCATGAACCTTTACCTGCACGGCATTGGCAACGGAGTGAGTCCGGTGCGGCAGGCTGATGCACTGGCGGCC
>RFNV01000062.1 GCA_009927005.1 Pseudomonadota bacterium | reverse complement strand
GCTAGGAGCTAGGAGATGGGGACTACAGATTCTCGCGCAGAGGCGCAGAGGCGCAGAGGGGAGAAGGTGAAAGGTTTACGCGGCGGGCGAGGTGTGCCCACTTGTAGGCGTGGATGTCGTGCTTGCGACCCTTGGATTGTCTGCACCAGAGGACGAACTCGTGAGGCTGCGTTGCGAACCGAAGAAACTCTTTGATGGGGTTGTGACAAGTCGCGGCCGCTAGTTCCACAAACCAGGCGTTTGGCTGCTGGCCGTCGACTCTCGACTCTCGACTCTCGACGATTGCTTTCTGCCCTGGGTCCC
Organism: Pseudomonadota bacterium; assembly: GCA_009927005.1. Lineage (GTDB taxonomy): Bacteria > Bdellovibrionota > FAC87 > UBA2466 > UBA2466 > RFNO01. The sequence continues at coordinate 1,237 of RFNV01000062.1, read as the reverse complement.
AAGTCACTTCTTGTGCCAGTAGAAAGCAATCCTTGGTTGAATAGATGAGCCCGCCGGAGAGATGCCATCCGAGGAGTTCCTCGAAGGGCGTCATGCAGTTGGCCTCCTGCCATTGGCGAGCGATCTCCCATGCGAGCATTTAGAACTTGATGCAGTAGAGCATCGCTATGTTCCGGGGGCGGGTTTCAGTGCCGCCGGTGCTTGTAGTTGTCACCGTGTTGTTGGGGTCCAGATTTCCTGCGAGGTTTGGTACATTCCAGCCTGTGGGTATTGGCGCGATGTTTCTAACTACGATGGTCGAAGATGTATGATTATGACTCTTGAAGTCATCCGCTTGCTTCACGCCGAAAGTTCCAGAGGCGATTCCATCCGAGTTAGTTCCAGCGCCTCGGACGAAGTATCCGCGTAGATCAGGGACTCTGAAGTGCGTCGTTCCTACACCTCCGGCTCCATTGGTTTCCCCGTAGGTAACTCCGATGGCTGCAAACAACGTGGCGTATGTTCCGGTTTTGGAATACTCAGTCCCGTCCGCAGCCAACCATCCGGACGGAGCCGAGTTCATGGCAAAGGGCATGACGGCCCCGGTGGGTACCAGGATGACCGAGCTATTCAGCTTTGCTCCAGTGATCGCGCCATCGGCGATTTTGGCTGTGGTGACGTTGGAGTCAGCGATCTTGGCCGAGGTGACGTTGGAGTCAGCGATCTTGGCTGTGGTGATCTGGGCGTCAGAGATGTCGGCAGTCTGGATCTGGGTGACGGTCGCGCTATCGACGAGCGAGTTGAGCTTGGTCGGGGTGACGACTTCGCCTGAGACGAATGTGCGGCCTTTGGTGACGAGTGCCATAGGGGGAAAAGTGAAAGGTTAGAAAGTGAAAAGTGAAAAGGTGTTGACTATCAAACTGGATCCAGTGGGAAGGGCTGAAGATTATTTTTCATTCTTCATTCGCTCCCTACTCTTCCGTCCTCGTCCCTGTCTTGGGGAGTGAGTCGATGGTGGCTTCTGCCGTGAGTGCCCGCAGGATCGGCCTGCCTGATGTCGTCCTCCATCTCAGATCCAGCATGTTTGCATTCCTGCGGATCGGCCCCTTGACTGTATAATCTTCCAGTGAGATCCCGTTATTTGTCAAGCTCAGGATCTCGAAATCATCGTCGGGATCCGTGGTCACGGCATCCATGGATGCGCTGGCTCCGGACGGGAGGACTACCGAGGAGACGGTCCTGGTCAGCCGCTTCCGGG
>RFNV01000156.1 GCA_009927005.1 Pseudomonadota bacterium | reverse complement strand
TAATATAGGAATTTGTGGGGGTAGACAATTTATAGCAGAGCATTTTGAACAAACGGGTCTAGATTATATGTTGTTCTTTGAAGATGATATGTTCTTCTATGCAAAGCACGAAGAATGTAGAAATGGATTTAAGAGATTTGAACCTGATTTATATAATAAAACATTAAAGATAATAAAGAAAGAAAATTTTGATTTCATGAAATTTAATTTCACTGAACTTTATGGTGATAATAGCACACAGTGGGCTTGGTACAATGTTCCACAAAAAACAAGGGAAGAACATTGGCCTGAAAAACCATTCTTACCAGTTCAGGGATTGGATCCAAATGCACCAAGAGCGAATTATAAACCTATCAGATCATATGAAGGTGTTCCTTATACTAATGGTGAAGTATATTATTGTAATTGGCCTCATTTAGTCAGTAAGACAGGAAATCAAAAAATGTTTTTGGACACTAAATGGGCGCATCCTTTTGAACAAACTTGGATGTCTCATATGTTTCAGCTTTCTATTAAAGGTGAATTGAATGGTGGTATATTGTTAATGACACCTACAGAACATGATAGGTTTGATTATTATAAGGCGGAAGAAAGAAGAGAAAATTAATTATTTAGTATAAACATATATACCCATAACCTCACCACTTGATGCGTTATAGCAATTATTCATAGTACTCGCAAGTCTAACAGTTAAGTAAAGATTATTTAAATTTACATTATAGATAAAACTATTAGTATTATTTAATGCTTTTTGTATCAAAGTGTTTAAATCTCTGGTTCCGGGTGAGGCTTGAGTAACCATATTTGAAACTGAAATATCACCAATATAATTTCCATACGAAGATCTAATATTAGATACTAAGAGTATACCACCATCTTCTGCTCTCGTCTTAATGATATCGTAAGTTGATGCAACGTCTCGTCTAGCACCTGTATCATAATTTGATTGTACTGATCCTAAAACTGTTATTTCAGCAGATCCTCCTATTTTTGGTGCACATGGTGTTCCCGTTCCGGGAATTATACCTGCTTTTATCTGACCCATTGTAATATTTGGATCGACAATTAAATCATCATTAATATTAGCTGGGGTAGTAATGTTTATATCAGTTGAATTTACACTAGCACTAGTTATTACTATATATTTTACTGTCTGTGAAGAAAATATATCAGACTTGTTTCTATCCACCCATCCAAATACGTTACCTATCAATCCAGATAGATCCCCTGCTCGGATAGGAAGTCCTGCTGTAGTTGAACTACCCAAATAACCAAACCATGTCAGACCATCTAACCCTTTAAAAAGAGCGTTATACCAAGCATTTCTGGATGAATGAGGATCGTATCCATCAATTGTATAGCAATTTAGGGTTGCAGCTGTACCATAACCAGTACTCCATACTTTAGCTAAAACAAGTGGTGATGTTTTATATGGCGAGGGTTGTGATGTTGGCGATGGTGATGGTAATGGAGCAGATTGTTTGCTTATATAAATTGAACGTATAGTTGACCATGTTCCTAAATTATTTTGTATGGCAACGTAATAATATTTATTGCCA
>RFNV01000179.1 GCA_009927005.1 Pseudomonadota bacterium | reverse complement strand
CTTGAGTTTTTTCACCGGCTCGATTTTCTACGAGCGATGCAATCGGGCCTTGCTCCGAAAAAAGAAGTTTGCTTGAGCGACTTCGACGTCGTTTTTTTAAGATACAATCCCAACGAAACGGAAACCGAAAAAGAAAAAGGGAAAAACCCGGCGATTGAATTCGGTCGGCTATTGAAACTCCACGGGGTGATGGTGGTAAACGACCCAGGCGGGCTCACCAAAGCGGCCAGCAAAATGTACCTCTCTTCGTTTCCTTCGGAAATTCGAGCGAAAACACTCATCACTCGAAGCACTGTTAAAATAAAATCCTTCTTAAAAGAATTGAAAGGCCCGGCCATCATTAAGCCGCTCTCAGGCTTTGGCGGCCAAGACGTTTTTTTTGTAAAAAACTTAAAAGACATCAACATCAATCAAATCATTTCCAGTGTGAGTAAAAACGGCTACGTCATGGCCCAAGAATACCTCCCCGCCGTGAAAAAAGGGGACAAGCGCATTTTGCTTCTGAATGGCTATCCGATTTTCTATGGAAAGCAGCCAGCGCTTTACCTTCGTGTCTCTCCGAAAGGCGAAATTCGCAGCAATATGCACATTGGAGGCAGAAGAAAAAAAGCCAAGTTGACTGCAAGTGATTTGAAAATCATTGAAGCCATTCGCCCCAAACTCAATTCTGATGGCCTTTACTTTGTGGGCATCGATATTGTCGGCACTAAGCTTCTCGAAGTGAATGTCTTTTGCCCAGGCGGCATCAACAACATCAACGAGCTCTATGGCATCAATGTGGGCCGAGTGGTCATTCAAGATCTCGAGCGGCAAGTGCGCTTCCGCCAAATGGGCCTCAGCACCCGAAGGGGAAGAGGAAAAACAGCAGAATGGGTGGTTCAATGACAAAGACCGTTTTACTTTTGTGCGGGGGAAAATCGGAAGAGCACGAAATTTCCCTCATTTCTGCCAAGTGCCTCCTCGATGCTTTTGATAGAAAACTCTTTACCCCTCTCATTGTCGGCATTTCTCGAAAAGGCGTTTGGTACTTAGAAGAAGAAGACAGCTTTTTTGAAGGCGAGTTTCGAGCCGATAAAATCAGACTCAATGAAAACCGCCCGCAAGTCGCTCTCATTCCCTTTCTTTCTGAAAATGGAAAAGGCCAGCTTCTCTGCGAAGGCCAAACCTTGAGCTTTGACTTAGTCTTTCCGATTCTCCACGGGCCCTTCGGAGAAGACGGCACACTCCAAGGCCTCCTCGATCTCATGGGCGTTCCCTATGTGGGCTCAGGCTGTGCGAGTTCTGCCAACTGCATGGACAAAGCCATTACGAAAAACTTGTGTGAACGAGCCGGAGTGAAAGTAGCACCTTTTGTAGAGCTGAAATCTTTGGCGGATCTTAATACATTTTCAAAAGCGATTTCTCAGTTGAAGTACCCGCTCTTTGTAAAACCCTCTCGCATGGGTTCTTCGGTGGGAGTCGCAAAAGTCACTCAACCCGCACTCCTGCATGCAGCAGTTAGCAGTGCGTTTAAATACGACTCCAAAGTCATCATCGAAGAAGGCATTTCGGGAAGAGAAATCGAGTGCGCTGTCATGGGAAATCGGGAGAAAGCTCAAGTGGCTATCCCTGGCGAAATTATCCCCAATGCCGAAATCGGATGGTATTCCTACGAAGCCAAGTACCTCTTAGCCGAAGGGGCAAAAACGAAAGTGCCTGCAGACTTAAGCCCCGAACTCATGAAGCGCTTTCAGGAAGTTGCCCTCAAAGTCTTTCAAGTGATGGACTGCGATGGCCTCGCTCGAGTGGATTTCTTTTTGGAAAAACAAACCCAAGAAATTTACTTAAACGAAGTCAACACCATGCCCGGCTTTACGCCGATTAGCATGTACCCACAAATGTGGCAGGCTTCTGGTTTAACTTACGAAAAATGTGTTACTGAACTCTTAAACTTAGCTCTGAAGAAAAAACTATGAAATCAAAAGAACCCATCTCAGCAAAAGAACGTCACCAAAGAAGAAATACTTTCTTGTCGCACATCAAAGGAGGCGTAGCTGTTTTGTTCGCAGCTCCCCATTTGATTCGTAACAACGACGTTCACCACGCTTACCGCCAGGACAGCAATTTCTTTTATCTGACCGGCCTTGAAGAACCCGAAAGTGCTTGCATTTTAGATCCCCAAAGCAAAAAGCCGTTTACTCTTTTTGTAGAGCCCCGAGATAAAATGAAAGAACTCTGGGAAGGCCGCATGCTGGGCCTTGAAGGCGCTCGAGAGAAACTCGGAGCCGATAATGCTGTCTCTTCAAAAGACAGCAACGCTTTTGACGAAGCGGTTATCGAAGCGCTGTTAAATGCGGACAGGCTTTACTATCGCGTGGGAGTGAATCCCCACCAAGATCAGCGCATTTTTTCTCTGATGGCCAGGGCTGCTAAAAAACTCGGCCGAACGGGACGATCCCTTTGGACCATTTGCGATCCCAATGAAATTTTGGGCGAAATGCGGCTCGTGAAAACTGCTTCTGAAATCACGTGCCTTCAAGTCGCTGCCAATATTACTGCCCAAGCGCACACCGAAGCCATGCGCTACTGCAAGCCTGGCATGTATGAATTTGAGCTGGAAGCGGCTCTCTTTCACAGCTTTCGAGCTGCTGGGGCAGGAAGGCTGGGCTATGGATCTATCGTAGCGTCTGGCGAAAATGCTTGCGTCCTTCACTACGTGAATAACGACCGAAAAATGACCGAGAAGGACTTGATCCTCATCGATGCAGGAGCTGAGTTTGAATACTACACAGCTGACATCACTCGGTGTTTCCCCGTCGGCAATCGCTTTAGTCCTGAGCAACGAGAAGTCTATCAATCCGTGCTGCTCGCTCAAAAAGAATGTGTCGCAATGGCACGGCCTGGGCGAACATTGAGAGAAATTCATAACCACGCTGTCGAAGTCCTGACAGAAGAATTAAAGCGTCTGAAAGTCTTAAAAGGAACTACGGCTAGCCTCATTAAGAGCGAAGCGTATAAGCCTTACTACCCCCATGGCACGGGCCATTGGCTTGGAATGGATGTGCACGACCTGGGTCGGTACTATGAAGAAACCTATTCTAATTCGAGAAAGCTTAAGCCCGGCATGGTCTTTACCATCGAGCCAGGGCTTTACTTTGGAGCTGACTCCAAAGCGCCCGCAAAGCTAAAGGGCATTGGAGTTCGCATTGAAGACGACATTCTCATCACAGAAAAAGGCCACCAGGTGCTCACGAGCGCAGTGCCGAAAGAGGTTGAAGAAATCGAGTCCCTTCGAAGCTAAGGGGCAGGACCCCTGTATTCTGGGGTGTAGACTCCCTGTCGATCTGGCACCGATTCGTCTAAGCAAAATCTGTCACTGTGTTCTTCGAGGTTCTCTTCTCGCAGCGTTCACTTTGAGAGCTCACTTGGGGAGCTTGGAATCCCTTTTGCAAATTAGTCACTCCGACAACGAAATTAATTAGGGTTGGAGTGTCTATGCGCCACTTGTTAATTATAGGATTATCCTTGTTGATGTTGGGGGTTTTTGAAAAACCCGCTGAAGCAGGACTTTTCTTTAGAAGAGGACCGATTCGTCGAATGCTCTTTGGGCCTTTCAGGCGCCGTCCTCTTCCCCGAATGTTCCGACGCGCTCCCTGTATTGGCTGTATGCCTCGTAATTTTGGTCCTCGTAACTTCTGTGGGCCTAATGTTCACGGTGGGCGTTGCGGCTTTAATAATTTTAATAACTTCAATAACTTTAGAAACTTTAATAACGGACTCCGCCGAGATCAGTTCAATCCGTTCTTTAATCCTGGGTTTGGCTCTCAATTTAATCCGTTCCTCAATGGACGTGGATTCATACCCAATAGCTTTGACGATTTCCGAGATAGAAACTTAGGTCGAGGGCTCACTCCCGTCAGTCGTGTGGTCGATGAGTCCCAGTCAGACTTTGAAAAGCAGTTTAGATCAGGTGTAGAACCCCGACTCGACAACATTCGAGGTGGCGTGTGGTCTGGGCAGTGCGAAGTGGAAAATGGTAGAAAAGCAGCTTTTGATTTGAATCTTTCAGATGAAACAACTGAAACAGTGAGAGAGGGAGGCTTGCAGTTTCCTCAAGCAAACCAGCTTTCTTACTTAGTCCGCACCAATGCTGACGGAAATAAACTCTTTGTTCGTGTGGATTCGGCCCAGAGCCCTCGATTCTGCGTGCTTGAAAGAGATTAATTACTCTCGGTTTTCATCGAGAAGAACGAGAGTGCTTGTGGGCTCATTCGTTTCAGGGCCAGAGATGTAATAAGCCTCTTTGGGAGCTAAGACTTTCTTTTCAATGCAGCTTAACAAATGATGTTCTAGGCTGGTAAAAGAAAGACCAGTTGGAACTTCAACAGGCCGTCCAATTGAAAGCACTTCTGGAATAATCGTTTCGCCTCGCTCGATAAGCTTTCGAACATGGCTTTTTGCCCATTGAAAATCTTTTTCTCCTTGAGAAAAGGGTTCAATGGAACGCAAAAGATTCTGGGGCACTTCATAAATCGAAAGTTTACTTGCTTCGGATCGCACCAGAGCTTTTTCGAGTTCGTCATGCCGAACGAAAATGGCCCACGTGTATCCGTGGGAGTCTAAATAAAATGAAAGCACATGGACGGGAATGATTCCTAGCCCCATATCGAGAACAAAATTCTGAAAACGAATATTGTCGTAAGTAAAACCTTCTTTGATTTCAGTGACGGGAACTGTTTTTGAACTCAGGATGATTTTTTTGGAAATAATCTGATGCTTGGAGTTTCGTTCTAGTTCATTGAACAAAACTTTGATTCGAAGCTCCGTTTGCCCTTCACTTAAAGTCGTAAATACGAGCTGAGAAGGCTGGACAAGAATCAATCCCCCAGAGCTTCGATGAACTGCTTTGGGAAGTCCGTTAAAAATGGACAGCAGGAGTTCGGTGTGTTCACCCAGAAGGGGAGGTTCCGAAGCGGGTTGTCCTTGCGCATCTAAAAGCACGAGGCTCGGTTCAGCCTCTGTGTTTCTGGTCTTGATGAAATACTTTGATGTCTTCTTCTCTGACAGCATGGTTTAACCCTGTATGCTGAGAGATTGCAATGTGTGTGCCCTAAGAAAACTCAATTATATCAAGGGGTACCTAGTGAGATTTTTCAGCTTAAAAGAGACAGGTGTATACAGGCTGGACACAGGAAAGGGGGCTTTAGAAAAAGCCCCCGCTTCCAAGCAAACTTAGTGTGCTGCTTCTGGAGCAACTTCAGGCAATACGACTGGAATAGAAAGATTTGCCGGAGAGTTGTTCACGAATTCGATCAAGGATTTTTCATCAAATCCCTGATAAGCACGATTATCTCTGATGATTAAAGGTCGTTTAATAAGATTCGGATCTTTGAGCATTAAGCGAATGGCTTCATTCTTAGTGGTTCTTCGCTTTCCAAGGGAGTTGTCTTTATAAGTAGTGCTTCGTTGATTGAGGCTTGCGTAAATGTTTTCAGCCTTAATCACTTTTTCCAAAAGGCTTCGTGGGGGTGGTTCATGAACGATGTCTTTTAGCTGGTACTTGACCCCTTTTTTATTCAAAAAGGCGATTGCTTTCTTGCATTGAACGCAGCTTTTCTTCGCGTATAGAACAATTTCTCCCATTGCGTACTCCTTCGGGCGTTAATTGTGAGACCGGGGTTTTAGCACAAGGGGAGGGGTTGCCACAAGGCTCTTGTCGAAAAAAGGGGGTCTTTTGTGCTTAAAATGAGGGACATTTTTTGCTAGTTGAGAAAATTTTCAAAAACCTTTAAGAATGCCGCCGTGGCTAAAAAACTGATAAAACTGAAAAAATCGCCCTCGAAAGACCTCGCAGTCAAGCGTTTGAGCAGTGCCCTTAACGGGAAAAAAGTTGCTCTTGCGATTTCAGGCGGGATTGGGGCTACTGAAGCCGTTAAAATTGCACGAGAAATCAGACGCCAAGGCGCTGAGGTCCGAGCTTTTTTAAGCCCAGAGGCTAGAAAATTCATCACTCCGTTAAGTGTTGAGTGGGCCACCCTTGAAAAGCCCGTGTTACAAGCGGGGCCGAAGGTAGAGTACTTAGAAGTTTTCGATGTGGTTCTTGTTTGTCCAGCCACCTTGCACACGCTTTGTAAAAGTGCTCTCGCACTTTCACAGAATGTAGTCGACTTAGTGATTGCAAACCAATTGGGTTCTTCAGGAAAAGTGTTGATGGTTCCCGCAATGAACGAACAGCTTTGGAATCATCCCGGACTCAAAGAACATCTCGAAAAATTACAGAGCTGGGGAGTAAAGCTTTATCCCTCGGCAACAGAAGAAGATCGAATCAAAGTCCCCGAATCAAAAGAATTGGTTCAGTGGGTAATTGAAGAACTAAAGGTGAAAAAATGATCGAAACTCAAATTGAAATCACACGGATGGGCCTTGAGGGCCAAGGGGTCGGATACGATTTAGAAGGAAATATCTATTTTGTGCCTGGGGCTTTGGTAGGAGATAAAGTCAGAGTTAAAACTCGAGAAGAAAGAAAAAAGTATCGGGATGCTGAAATTGTAGAAGTGGTTGAGCCCACGGGAAAACGCATTGAACCGGTTTGTCAGTATTTTCAAAAGTGCGGTGGCTGCGATTGGCTCCAGTGGGATTATCAAGCCCAGCTCGCTGCTAAAGAAGAAATCGTAAAGCATATTTTAGAAAGAGGAGAATTACGACCCGTAGACCTTCTTCCCATTCAAAAAGCAGAACAAAATCTTTTCTACCGAAACCGCATTCAAGTGAGACAACTAGGAAAAACGGTTGGGTTCTTCAAAAAGAAAACTCACGAACTGGTCGATATTGAAGAATGCAAAGTTGCTGCTCCGGAGATCAATGAAGAGATTCAAAAAATCCGATCTGAAAACTTAGGCACTTCTTCTGAAGTCACTAAGATCGAACTCTTCTTAGGTAAAGATGGAAAAGTGCATCGCTTTGATAACGTCGCTCATAGCTTTTCTGGTTTTGCCCAAATCCATTCCGGACAGAATGAAGTATTAAGATCTCGAGTGGCCCAAATCATCAAAGAAAAGAAAGCAAAAAAGGTTCTCGAGCTTTATTGCGGAGATGGAAACCTGACTTACGCTTATCTGCCTTCAGTGGAAAAAGTGTGGGGAATTGACGCGTCACAGAGTGCCATTGAGTCAGCACGAATTCAAAGAACTGAAGAACACGAATCAAAAGCAGTGTTCTTTGCTGACAAAGTCGACAACAACTTGCTGAGAAGATTGCCGCAAGAGATTAGAGATTATGATACACTGGTTTTAGATCCACCAAGGCAGGGCATGTTAGGTTGCTTGCCTCGGTTTTTACAAAACCAACTAAAAACCATAGTCTATATTTCATGTTCACCCGTGACTTTCACCCAGGACGTACAATGTTTAAAAAAGGATTTCATTCTTCAAACAGTCGAACCGATAGACATGTTCCCTCACACAAGACACGTCGAGCTCATCGCTACTTGGGTGCGACGCTAGTACTGGTAGCATTAGCTTTTTCAAGTTTGGGTTTTGCCGAACCGTCACCCAGTGATGTGAGTTCCACTCGACGGGAGACGGAACTTCGAAAAGATCCCTACGCCGATTCTGAAAGTTTGGGACTTCTCCCTGCTAAAAGCATTGTGACTTTAACGGGAGAAGAAAAGGGGAAGTACGTTCAAGTAGAAGTAGAACTCGAAGAGGGAGTGGTCCAGGGGTGGATTGAATCTAAAGCCTTGGCAAAAAAGGAAGTCAAAGAAGATGAGGAATCTGAGGAAGAGGCCGAGCGAAAAGTTATTAAGGTTAGAAAGGCCAAAAAGAAACGCAAAACCATTCCCGTTCCCAGCGATGAAGGAATTTTATTAGGAAGACAGCCTACTTTCAGTTACGGATTTTTCGGCGGGGGCCATTTAGATTTCATGTCCATTGAAAATCCCTCAGACTCCGCATCGGGTTATGGGTTCATGGCGGGAGCGACTTTGTCCTTTGTGCTCGATCCTACTTTTCGTCTCCGAACAGAAGTAGATTATGCGGTTCATTCAGGAGTAAATTCAACTGATAAACTGGTCAGTTTTGGATTTTTGGATATTGCAGCTACTGGCGAAATTCCCATCAACAGTGCCTTCTATGTTTTAGGGGGCTTTCAGTACTCCATGGGCATTGGGATGGACAACGCTGATAGTGTGGTCTCTTCGGCGAGTGTCGCTTCTGCTTCGGATGTCTCGGGGATTTGGGGAATAGCTGGGGTCGGTTATAAGTTTTCTATTGGGGAGACCAGCTCGCTATCTCTTCGAGCTCGCTACGCAGGAGCGTTCATGTCGACTCCTGTCGGCTTTCATACTTTCGGACTCCAAGCCGTTTGGGAAATTGATGGTTAAACTCGTTTAACCTGTATACAACTCGCCTAAATTCCATTGTAAATTTTTCTGACTGTGTAACTACCTGTGTTTATTTGTTTTTTGAATGGGCGGGGAGGGGGTGTCTGTATTCTAGTCAAGGGGGTAACTGG
>RFNV01000194.1 GCA_009927005.1 Pseudomonadota bacterium | reverse complement strand
CTGCTTTTGCGGCTTTCACTTCCTAGCCCTAAGACGTTTCAGGGGCACACCAAGATCAAAGAACCCGTCCAAATTGAATGGGACAAAGCTGGAGTTCCCGTCGTTCAATCCGCCGACATTCAAGATGCTTATTTTGTACAAGGTGTTATCACTGCTCGAGATCGCTTCTTTCAAATGGATTTGGCGAGAAGAAAGATGGCTGGAAAACTGGCTGAACTTTTTGGTCCTAAAGCGCTTGCGTCGGATTTAGCTGCGAGAAACTGGAATTACGCCCAAGTAGCTGCTGTTTCGTTTCAAAAAATGGATCCCCAAAAAAGAGAAGCTCTCATTTCCTATGCAAATGGGGTCAATGCTTTTTTACTGAACGGCCAACGTCCTTGGGAATTTTGGATTTTGGGAGTAAAGCCCGAGCCCTGGCGCCCGGAAGACAGCTTCTTAGTGGTTTTGAGCATGTATGAAAGCTTAAATCGCCACAAAGAATCTGATGAGAAAGCTTTTTCCTCTCTCCAAAAAAAACTTTCCCCGTCTGTTGTCTCTTTTCTTACCCCGGATTGGGGATTCCTCGACGCCCCTATCGTGAAGGACCCTTCTTCTTTTCTCCCAGTTCCCCCGCCAAAAGAACATGAATTTCGTGTCGAGGAGAAACAAGCCGCTGGAGAAACCTCAAACGATGATTTTGAGCCGGGAAGTAACGCTTGGGTCATGAGCGGAAAATTAACTGCTTCGGGAAAACCCCTCTTAGCGAGTGACCCGCACTTAGATTTACGCGTTCCCAATCTTTGGTACCGTCTTGGAATCCGAACCCCTGCCCACTTTGTTTATGGCGTTACGATTCCAGGCCTCCCGGGAGTCGTCATTGGCCGAAATACTTCAGTCGCTTGGGCATTTACGAATAGCGCGATTGATAATGTTGACCAAGTCGTTATTCCCAAGAAATCCCCCGATCTTACGGAGAGAGAAGAAAAAATATTTATAAAAGGGGAAAAGAATCCTCACATGGCTCATTTCAAAGATAGCCCTTGGGGGCCGGTTGTCGAAGAAGAGCCCGAGCATTTTATTGCAGTCCAGTGGACGGCACTTGATCCGATGAACTTAAAGAATCTGGATCTCATGGCAATTAATCATGCACGAGATACCTCGGAGCTTCTGGACGCTTTAGGAAAATGGGCAGGTCCTCCTCAGAACGCAGTTTTTGCAACGAAAGCTGGTGACATTGGGTGGACCATTGCGGGAGCCCTCCCCAAGCGAGTTGGGTTTGATGGAAAGTCGAGAACCATTCGCTCCCAAAAAATTCACTGGGATGGCTATGTTCCGAGAAGTGATTTTCCTGTCGTTGTGAATCCTCCTCAAGGCTTTATCGTCAGTGCGAATCAGCGGACTGTTCCCGTCAAAGGCTCATTGGCTAGGTTTGGAAGCCATTGGCCCAATTCTGCCAGAGCGAAAAGAATCGAAAAGCTCTTAAAAGATGATCAGAAATGGCGCCCCACGGATTTTCTTAAAGTGCAGACGGACAACCTTTCGCTGACTCATCTTTGGTATCGGGACGAACTGCTGAAATGCGAAACAACGGATGAGAGCAAAGAACAATCCTCGTGGCTTAAAGCAGCTCACACACTGATAAAAGAATGGGACGGAAAAGCGGAACCCACTTCGGCAGCGTACCCCTTGCTAAAGATTTTTCGAATTAAACTTTTCAATAACTTAGTTGGCCCGATTGCCCAAACCATTTCACCTTCCGAAAAGGAAACCCTTTCGAAGTACCTGGCGCAGGACACATTGCTTTCTCAACTCCTTACCGCTCGCCCCAAAAACTTTCTCTCATCGGATTATTCTTCTTATTGTGATTTACTCTTAAAGACGCTGACCGAGTCAGGCAGAGCATTAGCTTCTCATCCAGAAAAGCTTGCGGCAGTCCGGTGGGGCGATCTCAACCAAAGTGATATCCAACATCCCTTTGCAAAACTTCTCCCAACCGGTCTCAAGCCCATATTGAGTATGCCGGCCAGACCCCTCCCCGGAGACTCTCTTGTGCCCAATGTTCTCATGCCACAGAATGGAGCCTCGATGCGGCTCATTTTGGATCTTGCCGATGAATCGCGATCTTTATTTTCTCAACCTGGAGGACAATCAGGCCACCCTCTTTCCGAACATTTCTCTGATTTATTCGACGCCTGGGTTGAGGGGAAAGCAGTTCCTTTTGAACTGCAGATGATTAGCTTTAGAGAGAAATTTACTCCAAAGGCCAGTGATGGACAGTCGAATTGAAGCCCTTAAGCGGTCTGGGATCTTTTTAGGAACTTCCAGTTGGAAATACCCCGGTTGGAAAGGGCTCGTCTATCAGGAGAACTACAAAAACGAAAAAGCGTTTAAAGAGGAATCGCTCAAGGAATATTCCCACGCCTTTTCAGCCGTAGGGGTCGATCACACTTATTACGCTTTTCCTTCCCTCCAACAACTTGTCGCTTATGAAAAGGCCACCCCTCCGGATTTTAAATTTGTCTTTAAAGCACCGGAACATGCGACTGTGTTTCGCTATCCTCGACTGCCTCGCTATGGAAAAGTGGCAGGAACCCTCAATGAGCACTTTTTAGATCCTCAACATCTTGACGACCATTTCCTGACTCCCCTCAGAACGCTTGGAAACAAGACTGGAGCCGTTGTGTTTGAGTTTTCAAAGTTTAGAACGGGAACGATAGAAAGCGGATCTGAGTTTGTAAAAAGACTGGACACTTTCCTTAGTGCTGTAAGAAAGAAAACAGAGGTTCCTTTAGGAGTTGAAATCAGAAATAGGAATTGGCTCGTGCCCGATTACTTTAAGGTTTTGAAAGCTAATGAAGTGGCCCATGTTTTTAACAGCTGGACAGAAATGCCTGAGATCGGGGAACAATGGGAACTCTGCCTTCCCTTTGATCTCCCCTTTTCGATTGCGAGGCTTCTATTAAAACCAGGAACGGCTTATCAAACTGCAGTGGATACTTTCTCGCCGTATGATCGACTGCACTTGGAACTAACTCAAACGAGAAAAGCCACTATGAAGCTCATCCGTGCTTCTTTAGAAAAAGGAAAACCGGGGTACGTGCTCGTAAATAATCGTTTTGAAGGGTGTGCTCCAAAAACAATTCAGGCGTTGTTAGATCTTTTAGAAATTAAACAATAAGCCCTTCGCGTGGATTGAAGGGATTTTTTTCAACTAAAGCAGCAGCTTTTTTGTAGTCCTCGGAAACTTCTTTTGGCACTTTGATGAGAATCTCTACAAACTGGTCACCTCGTTGATTCGTCTTGGCAGATTGAATTCCTTTTCCAGACATTTTCAATCTTTGACCACTCGAAATTCCGGCTGGAATTTTTAAGTGAACCATCCCGTCGATTGTGGGCACTTCCACTTCTGAGCCTATAATGGCTTCGGCAAAAGTAACTGGCAATTTCAAAACAACGTTGTTTCCTTCTCGTTTGAAAAACGGATGTTCTGCCACCCGGAGAGTAAGAATTAAATCTCCTGCGGGACCACCAGACATTCCAGTATCCCCTTGTCCGGTCAGTTTAATTTTACTGCCATCATCTACTCCCACCGGAATTTTGACGGTTAATCGCCTGCCATCGGAGAACTGAACTAAACGCTCACCGCCTTTAGCAGCTTCCATAAAGGAGATTTGCAAATTACTTTCTCGATCATGACCTTTACTCGGGTAATAGGATCTTTTAAATCCTCCGCCAAAGATTTCTTCGAAGAGGTCTCCCAAGCCCATTTGATCAAACCCTTCAGGCCCGGCATAGCTGCCGCCTGCTCCAGCTCCTGCTCGAGCGCGAGCAAAGGGATTAGCTCCCATGGCACGCATTTGGTCATATTGAGCGCGCTTCTTTTCATCTTTTAAAACTTCGTACGCAAGATTGATCTCTTTAAACTTTTGCTCGGCGACTTTATCTCCAGGATTGACGTCTGGGTGGTATTTTTTCGCAAGCTTGAGGTACGCCTTTCTGATTTCTCCCTCAGTGGCTTCTTTTTTAATGCCTAAAATTTCGTAGAGATCTTTATCCATGGATTATGAACTTTCTTCGACGTTATCGTATAATAATAGGTTCAAAATCACCAAGGGCAACCTCATGTTATTTTTCAATAATAAACACAGACACTTACCGGTCATTTTAATTTCTTTGCTTTCGCTAGCGCTAGCGCAAGCAGAAGAAGGGCCTCGGCACCGCTCGGGTATGAAACCCAAAGAAAAAAATCCCTTAAAAGAGTCGCTTCTGGACCAGGCCAATTTACCCGGTGCAGCCCCCAGTGCGCCTATTTCAAATAAAAAGAAAAGTGGGGCCAGCGGAAAGCTAGAGGTTGGAAAACCGTGTGAAGCCCAACACTCCGTCGAAACGTATGTCCAGATGACTTCGACTTCTGAACCTCAGGCCGACTCCATGGGGGGGGTCTATTTTTTATCGGATCTTCGAGAAACTCCCCAAGTGTTTTACTTGGCTCAACCCAATCAGTGGCCCAATCAAATCACTTTCTTTGCTGAAGGGGTGGTGAATTACCAACTAAGCCCTCGGGAAACTCAACTCCTCTTTTCCACCCAAAATGGCGGGAATGAGCAGTACCAGATTTATTTGCTAAAATTAAAAACTCGCCAAATGGAGCACTTGATTGGCAGTGCCACAGAAAGAGTCGAAAGTTACTTTTGGGCTCCGAATGAAGAATGGGTGGTCTTTACTTCAAATAGACGAAACGGAGTCGATTTTGATCTCTACCGCATTGATTTAGCGAGCCGAAAAGAAACGTTACTGGCTGAACTTCAGGGCCTGAACCAAATCACCGACGTTTCCCCCGACGGTCAGCTGATTGCCATTCATCAGTACCGATCCATCACCGACAGCGATGTCCTGGTGTTTGATCAGTCAAAAGGAAAAGTAACCAACTTAACGATGGGCCTTGGCAAGTCGTCTAGTCGAAACGGTGTTTTCTCTGCAAACTCCAAATCTATCTATATTTTATCTGATTTAAAATCCGACAAAGCTCAATTAGCTCTTCTTCCAATCGCCGCCCCCTCACAAATCCAATTACTCACACGAGAAAAGGGTGAAGTAGAGTCAATCAAATTGGATAAAGCCCGAAAACACCTGATTTATGTCACCAACTTGGATGGGTATGGGGTTTTTACTGGCACTGAAGTGTTATCGACAGGACTTTTTCATAAACCTTTTTTAGTCCCTCAAGAAAAAAATGTGATCTTGGGTTCGCCGAGCTTTTCAAAGCCCAATCAGGAGCTGGAATTCTTTTTTGCTCGCACTTCTTCTGTTGATCCTTCAGCGATTTGGCAATGGAAGTCAGGAAAAAGAATCGCGTGGACTCAACCCAATAAAGGCCTGATTGATTCGAAGTGCTTTTCAGATAGCCAATTAATCAAGTACCCCTCTTTTGATGGTCTTGAGATTCCTGCTTACCTCTTTCTTCCCAAAACTTTTGCAACGGATAAAAGACCTATCCCGTTTGTCATTTACAGTCATGGTGGCCCCGAAGCCCAGTATCGCCCTACCTTTAGTAAGATTTTCCAATATTTTCTTCAAAGGGGTTTTGGGATCCTTGCTCCGAACATTCGAGGAAGCTCAGGCTACGGCAAAGTGTACGTGAGTTTAGATAATTACAAAAAACGGATGGATAGCATTAAAGATGTTTTAGAAGGTGCGAAGTGGCTCATTAAAAATGGGTACACTCTGCCGGACAAATTGGGCATTTTTGGAGGAAGTTACGGGGGCTTTGTCGTGCTCCGAAGCATTCAAGAAGGAAGCGACTTGTTTGCTGCCGCTTCGGAATCAGTGGGGATTACGGACTTTGTCACTTTCTTAAAAAACACAAAGCCCTATCGACGAGCCCTGAGAGAAGTCGAGTATGGCCCTCTTTCTGACGAAGAGTTTTTGAAATCGGTTTCTCCGATGACTTACCTTAATAAAGTTAAAACACCGCTTCTTATTTTCCACGGAGCTAATGACCCCAGAGTGCCCGTGAATGAAACGGAACAATTAGTTCAAGTGCTCCAAGATAAAAAGATTCCAGTGGAGTTTAAGATCTTTGCAGATGAAGGCCACGGGAATACAAAATTAAGAAATATTTTGGAGCAGGCTCGAATGATGGTTTATTTCTTTGAAAAACATTTTGGCGAGCCAAACAAAAAGGGATCTCCCTAACGGAAGATCCCTTATTTAATGTGTTCTGAAGCTTTTTAAAAATCTAGTTGTTGTTTCGAGTTGCCTAATTTTTTGTTGTTCAAGCTGTTTAATCTAAGTTGAGTTTCAAAGTTGCTGGTTCGTTGTTGTGTAATTGTCAGCTTCTGTCTTCTAGTAAATGCATCGGATATGCCAAAACAAACCCCTCGAAATCACGCCTAGTTTGAAAACGGG